>JAGKTT010000055.1 GCA_021153285.1 Bacteroidia bacterium | reverse complement strand
CCATAATATGCAGGTTCCCCAGAGAAGGGAAGAGTTTTTCCAAGGACTCCATTCTGCAAAGGATCTGATAGGATATATGAAAGGGTTTGTCGTAAGGACGCCTCTGCATAAAAAGCTATACAGAAGTATTCATACACTGCTTTGGAAGATAAAAAGGAGGATTGTGAAATGAGAGTAGCGATAATAACACTTCCGCTTCATACCAATTATGGTGGGCTGCTTCAGGCATATGCACTCAAGACTGTCCTTGAGTCACAGGGACATAGTGCCACAGTGATTGACCTGATGGATAAGATGCCGGCTCCGAAGGGGCTGAAGGCTCCTTTTGTGTATGCGGGAAGGATTTTCAAAAAGCTGCTTAAAGGTAATTCCGGTCCTGAAGTGTTCAGAGAAAAGAGATATGCGCGTGAATTGCCAATATTATCCTCCAATACAGGTCCGTTTGTTCAGAAACATTTATGTCCGCGACTGGTAAAATCCTATGCGGATATAAAATCGGATGAATACGATGCATTCGTTGTGGGAAGCGATCAGGTCTGGCGTCCACGGTATTTCCATCCGATTGAAGACGCATTCCTTTCTTTTACAAAGGATTGGGATGTCAGAAGGGTGGCCTATGCGGCTTCGTTCGGTACAGATCAGCTTGAATATGAATATATGCAGCTTGAATCCTGTGCAAACCTTCTGGAAAAGTTTGACGGAGTTTCAGTTCGCGAGGATTCTGCTGTGAAGCATTGTGAGGAATGGTTTGATTGTGACAGGGCTGTTCACGTGCTGGATCCCGTTATGCTTCTCCGATCGGATATCTATAGGACAATGACAAGTCAGGTCCAGGCCCATCCGGCCAAAGGACGTGTTCTGACATATATATTGGATAGTTCCAGAGAGAAGGATTGTGTCATTGATTTTGTCAGACGTGTGTCCGGAATGGATACATATGATGTCTCTGTCCGACCGTACATCAATGACAGACCAATAGAAGAAAGGGTAGTCCCTCCTTTGGAGCAATGGCTTGCAGCATTTGTGGATGCTGACTTCGTGGTGACTGATTCATTCCACGGCTGTCTGCTGTCGATATTGATGCATAAGCGTTTCATCGCTGTCGGAAACAGCCGCAGAGGAATGGCTCGCCTGAGGTCACTTCTGGATATGTTCGGACTCGATATGAGGCTCGTGCACGGAATCGATCCTGAGGATGATGGAGAATTCTTTCTGTCTGATATTGACTGGGATAAGGTGGAACTTATCCTGAAAGACAAACGGAATGAGTCACTGGCATTTCTTCTGGAAACCTTGAAATAATTTTAGCTGTATGGATAAATGCAGGATCAGCATAATAGTTCCGGTATATAATGCGGAAGATTATCTTTCCAGATGCCTGGACAGCATACTGGAACAAAGTCTTACCTCATATGAGGTGATTCTTGTGGACGATGGCAGTACCGATTCGTCTCCATTGATATGTGACCGCTACTCGGCTACAGACCCTCGTTTCCGGACGATTCACAAGCCGAATGGGGGAGTAAGCTCAGCCCGTAATGCAGGAATCTCTCTTGCAAAAGGAGAATACCTGATGTTTGTGGATTCGGATGATTCATTGCTTCCGGATGCTTTGGAGATGATGATTGACGGCATTTGCGGCGAAGACATAATAATTGGTGGATATACTATATTCATTGCAGACATTGTTTCCAGACAGGTCCTTCCGAAGGAAACAATATCGTACAGAAGTTCTGATATATCTTCATTCTTCGAAAACAATATCAGAAAGAATTGTGAGATGCTGGATGCTCCCTGGGCTAAACTGTTCAAGCGTAAGGCTGTGGGAGATCTTCGCTTCTGTGAGGAACTCAGTTATGCGGAGGATAAGCTTTTTGTGTTTACATTCCTCTCATTATGCACATCAATACATACCTGTGATGTAGCTGTGTATGGATACCATCTGCGTCCGGGATCATTGGGAAGCGACATTGTCTCGGACAAGCATCTGATGCAGCTCCGTCAATTCCTGCCTGCATATTCCCGAGTATTGGACCTTTTGGTCAGACAGTATCCGGGCAGTGAGAAGCTCTGTTCCCTTTATCATAAGGATGTGATAGGCAGATATGTGTGCCGCCAGCTCAATATCTTTATGACCAGTCGCACCCGTCTTCTTGATGAGGAGTATATCAAGTGGCTATATGATATGATGTCTCGTGACTCCTCGCTCGGGCTGTTTTCCATCCGTCCGGGACAGATATTCAATATACTTCTTTATAAGATAGGACGTCCTGCCCTGACAGTGAAAGTCTATCATCTGACCTCAAAGATAAGATCATTGTTCAATGCATAAGATAGCCGTCATATTCGAGAGCAGTCCCTTTGACAGAAAAGGACTGTTCAATGCAGTCCATAACCGTATCCTTCATCTGAAGAACACCGGTGAGTGCAGCATTGATGCATTCTGCATACATAGCTGGGATAATGCATTTACCCGCAGAATGCGTCGTACGCCGCATATTTCCAGCCGCCAGGACAGCGTAGACATAGACGGCATATCATACAGGATGCTATGGTATGACTTTTCGATAATCGATCATATAGCTGTCTCGAAGCTTCATATCCCTCCGTTATTTTTCAAACATTTCATTAAGAATCATCTGAATCTTCTGTCCGGTTATGATCTGATCATAGCACATTCCTTTACAGGGGGCCTCTTTGCCCGGGCAGCTTCAGAGTGTTATGACATACCTTATATTGTAAACTGGCACGGATCCGACATACATACTCATCCTTGGCGTAACAGCTTGATTCTCGAACATACCAGAGATGTTATGGCGGGAGCTTCGTGCAATTGTTTTGTCAGTTCTGCCCTTAGGAATGCCTCTGAAAAGATTCTCCAAGGCATACGTAAGGAAATCCTTTATAATGGAGTATCCGAGTCTTTCAGGACTTTCCCGGAAGAAGAACGTCTTGCATTGAGGAACTGTTATGGAGTCAAGCCAGGGACGAAGGTTGTTGCATTTGTAGGAAGTATCGTACAGGTCAAGAATGTCCTTTCTATCCATCCGATATTCAGCACGATCCAATCTCTTTATTCCGGACCTCTGCAGTTCTGGATGGTAGGGGATGGAAAGCTTCGCGGAGAAATCGAACCGGCAATGAAGAATGATCCTGATATCGATGTACGTTTCTGGGGCAATCTCCCGGCAGAAGAAATGCCTTCCGTAATGAATTGCATTGACCTTATGATCCTGCCGAGTCTCAATGAAGGTCTTCCCCGAATGCCTTAGGCACTCTCGCCGTAAATCTCATTGTCTTTCCTGTCCAAGGATGGATGAATGACAGAACCTCAGCGTGCAGTGCCAGACGTCCGATAGGATTGGACTCTGCACCGTATTTTCTGTCACCTGCCACAGGATGTCCGATCCATTGGCTGTGAGTGCGGATCTGGTTCTTTCTGCCGGTTTCCAGCCGGAACTGGACCATTGTGTAAGGCATTCCGTCTATCTCCCTGTATCCCAGTCTTTTGCAGTGAGTCGCGGCAAACTGCCAGTCCTTGCGTGGCGGCTTTTCCGGAGTGTCCTTCGGCCCCAGCTCATAGCAATATACCTTAAGAGATTTCTTGCACTCGTACAGCCAGCTCTCGATCCAGCCTTCCTCGTCCTCTATCTTTCCTTCGAGCAAGGCAACGTAGCCTCTTTCCTGCACAGCTTCCTCCCAATTGCTCTGTAGTGATATCTTGGTTTCCTCGTCCTTAGCGAATACCAGAAGTCCCGAAGTATCACGGTCTAGTCTATGGACTATGAAAATCTTTCCCGCATAATCGAAGACCCTGGCATAAGCCGTGTCCTCTCCCTGTTTTCCGGTGGACATACTCAGCAGCCCGCTCGGCTTGTTCACTATGATCAGCCATTGATCTTCGTACACGATCTGAAGATCGTCGTTTCTTTTCCTACCTTTTGCCATAGACTTAGTTTTAGACCGCAAAGTTACAAAAGTATTTCGTATTTTGTGCGGAGGAGTGTAATCCTCTGACCTTTAGTGTCTTACTTTGCCTACGTGCTCCCCTTTGTGCGGCACGAGGGATTGGGAATGTGTTGTGTGGCAGTGGCTTAAGCTCCTCCTTGAATCTTTCGGGCTCAATCGTAAGAATCTCTGAACTTTTGACTATATTTGCAAGTTGCAGAACGAATATGACCACTAGCCGCACCATATGGGACCCTCTGCGCAAAAAAGAGGTGGCACTTACTCCAGAAGAGCAGGTGCGTCAATGGTGTATCCGTGTCCTGTCCGAGCAGATGCAGATACCGATGCATATGATGATGAGCGAAGTTGGCTTCCGTCTTGCCGGCAAGCAGCTCAGAGCCGACATCCTTGTATATGACCGCAGTGCCAGACCTCTGATGGTCGTCGAATGCAAAAGGCCGGAAGTAGCTCTCACTCAAGAGGTTCTGGATCAGGCCATAAGGTACAATATCGTTCTGGAAGTAAAATATATGATCATAACCAACGGGACCAAGACATTCATCTGCAGGAGGAATTCAGATGGATTCGAATTCATCGATACAGTCCCGACATATACTGAAATGCTATGTCAGCAACAATAACACAAGGCTTTCTCGATCACAGGATCTTTTCAATAGTTTCCGAAGCCGCAGCCGAAAAAGGCGTCCGTGCCTTTGTAATCGGAGGCTATGTACGTGACTGCTTCCTCGGTCGTCCGAGCAAAGATATTGACATTGTAGTCGAAGGCAGCGGAATCGAACTCGCGCAAGCGGTAGGGGAGAAGGTCCGCAGCAATGTCTCAGTCTTCAAGAACTTCGGAACAGCGATGCTCAGATACAAGGGAATCGAAGTCGAATTCGTCGGTGCCCGCAAGGAGTCATACCGCCGTGACTCGCGCAAGCCTATTGTCGAGGACGGCACATTGGAAGACGATCAGCTCAGAAGAGACTTCACTATCAATGCGATGGCATTCAGCCTCCAGAAGGAGGATTTCGGGGCATTGGTGGACCCGTTCGGAGGCATACGCGACCTTGCGGCTGGCATAATCCGCACTCCTCTCGATCCGGACACTACCTACAGCGACGATCCGCTCAGAATGGTAAGGGCAATAAGATTCGCCACCAAGCTTTCCAATGAAAACCAGCAGTTCAATATCGTTCCTGAGTCTCTGGAGTCAATACACCGCAACCGTGAACGTATGGAGATTCTCTCCAAGGAAAGGATTGTTGAGGAACTGAATAAGATTCTCGTCACATCCAAGCCTTCCATCGGATTCCGTCTTCTTGATGAGACCGGACTTCTTGATTATGTACTCCCTCAGCTTGCCAAGCTAAAAGGAGTGGAAAATGTCGACGGAAAGGGACATAAGGAGAATTTCTCCCACACGCTTGAAGTTCTGGACAATGTAGCTGCACTTGAAATCCAGGCAATTTCTGAGGGACGTCTGAAAGATTTCATTTACGAGGATGGGGTAGAGGTAGAGAAGGTACGTACTGAGCCGAATGTATGGCTGCGCTGGGCTGCACTTCTTCACGATATTGCCAAGCCTGCCACCAAGAGATATGATCCTGCACTCGGCTGGACTTTCCACGGACACGAAGTGGTGGGAGCAAGGTGGATTCCGAAAATCTTCCAGGGACTGAAGATGCCTCTGAATGAGAAGATGAAATATGTCCAGAAGCTGGTAGGACTTCATTTGAGACCGATTGCCCTTGTCACAGAAGAAGTTACAGATTCAGCAGTCCGCAGACTTCTCTTCGACGCGGGCAATGATATTGATGACCTTATGCTGCTTTGCAATGCCGACATCACATCGAAGAATCCACGCAAGGTAGCCCGCCTTCACGCGAATTTCGAACTCGTCAAGACCAAGCTTGTAGAAGTCGAGGCAAAGGATGCCATAAGGAATTTCAAGAATCCTATTACCGGGGATTATGTTATGGATCTCTTCGGCATTGAGCCTTGCAATACCATAGGCCAGCTTAAGGAATATGTAAAGAATGCCATACTGGACGGTCAGATTGAAAATACTTTCGAAGCTGCCGATGCCCTTATGCGCGAAAAGGCAGCCGAACTCGGAATGTTCCCGGTGAAATGAGTTTCATTGCGAAATACATAGCCTACATCAGAGACATCCGCCGCTATTCCTCCAGGACAGTCAATATCTACGCAGACGCTCTGAAGAACTATCTGCGTCTTATTCACAAGTCTGAATCAGTCGATGATACCGTTCTTATAGCTTCTCTGAACCGCTCGGAAATCAGACAATACGAAGTCGCTCTGATGGAAGAAGGCTTGTCAGCAAGAACAGTCGGCCTCCATCTCTCCGCCCTCAGCAGCTTCTGCCGCTACCTGATGAAGGAAGGGGTGCTGAAATCCAATCCTGTCCGGCTGGTTACCAAGCCTAAGGTAGAAAAGCGTCTGCCGGTATATTTCAGGAAGCAGGCTATGGAAGAATATTTCAATCGTATATCAGAACAGGATGATTTACAGGATCTTGAGACATTCAAGGCTGGCTGGGATACGGAAAGCTGCGGTGGGAAAAGGTCTTTGAAAGAGCCGCTTCTGATCACATATAAAGGTAAATCCCTTTATCCTGCGTATGTGGACAGGGTAGTGAAGAGCGAGCTGAGTGATGTCAAGGGCATAACGGGAAGAAAATCTCCGCACGTCCTCCGTCATTCTCTCGCCACTGAACTTCTTAACGAGGATACGAACATCCATTCCATCAAGGAAATGCTTGGTCACTCCTCCTTGGCGGCAACTCAGGTTTATACCCACACGGATATCGCCCGGCTGAAGCATATTTATAAATCAGCCCACCCAAGGGCAAAAAACGGAGGTAAAAATGGAGATTAGAGTTCAGAGCATCAAGTTCAATGCAGATCAGAAACTGTTGGACTTTATTGACAAGAAATTCTCTCGTATCGAGAAGTTCTACGATGCAGTAACAGGAGTGGATGTAGCGCTTTCATTGCTTCCAGACCACGAGAACAAATGTGTGAAAGTTCAGGTCGCAATCCCTGGCCGCACCATCGTGGTAGAGAAGAATGCAAAGACCTTCGAAGACGCAGTAGTCGACTGCGCGGACATTCTCAAGGAGAAACTTGTAAAGGAAAAGGAGAAAAGAGCAGAATAAAATTTAAATCGCTTGATTGTCAGCCGTATATTCGATTGAATATGCGGCTGATTTTCGTAAATTTACTTGTGAAGATTAAGTATCTCGTCTATTGACATTTCTGTCACTTCCGCTATATCTTCAACACTCATTCCCTTGGCCAGCAGTTTTGTTGCCATTTCTGCTCTACCTTTTGCTAAACCTTTTGCTAAACCTTCCGCCAAGCCTTCTTCGATGGCTTCTTGTCTGGCATATGCCATCTGATTTCTTAAATCTCTTTCAGTTGTCATCTTGTTAATTACTTTAAGGCGGGTATCCGCATCCATATTCACTAATTCAGCTATTCTGAATATCTTCTTAAAAATCTCATTGTCAAGAAGAACTGGCCTTTTTGTCAGTGATGGCATATTCTTCAAGCAGAAATATATACCATCAAGTATGTTGCCATTCAGCTCTTCAAGCTTTTTATTGAACTTCTTTAATTCAATGAAAACAAATGTGAGTCTGTCTGTGAGTATACTGTGACTATCTCGTTCATACAGTCTGTATATGGTCTTTACATTAGGATTCTCATTGTTTTGCTTTATGTTGAAGTCCAGAATGTTAATGACATATACAGGAAGGAAATCATAGTTTTCCGAACCTGAATCCACTTGATGCTGGATTTGAAATGTCGAGTAGTACAACGCCCTTTCCGGATAAAACGGCTGTTTACGTCTTTGCACTTCAACGATGATTCTTGATCCGTCATCAGTCTTGCAGAACATATCGTAGGTGGAATCCTTCTTGTTGCGATCCACCGCCTTCATCTCCTTGTCCATAAACTCAAGGTCGACAATTCTTCTGTCATCTATTACCAGATTCAAGAATTCTATCATTACATCCTTGCTGGACTCTCGCCCGAATACCAGCTTGAAGACTTCATCGTCAAGCAGGTCTGCGTATTTAAACTCTTTCAGCATATAAATTTTATTAATCGTTAAACTTAAGCCTGGTTTGGCCATAAAAAACTTATATGCTTTGCTCTCCTTCCTACCGACAAAATTGAGCAAAAAATCAAGAAGATTCAACCCTTCTCCTGCACATTTTTCTCTTTTTGATGTAAAGTTTTTCTCTTTTTTATCCTTTTTGAACTTTTTTTATCTTTTTATCAGCTCCAATTTTCTAATATATCATCAAAGAGTGAGTGAAAAAAAAGAACATCGGGATTCCGATGTTCTTTTTCTAGATTGATTTTTCTAAGGATTAGTTGTTGAGTGTAAGTTTAAATACAACTACTCCGACATTCTGTATGTGACCTGCTACAAGGACAGAACCATCATCAAGTGTGCGTACGGCACAGTCGGCACCGCTGTTACCAGAGTAGCAACCATTTCCATCAGCAGCAATTTTTGCTGACCAAACCACATCGTTTGCTTCAAGCGCTGCCTTAACTCCTGCTGCATTTGCAGTACCATTGATGATGTATAGAGTCTGGTCGCTGTACTTTGTATATGCAATGTAATTTCTGTCGCCTACCTTGAAGAAGTTGAATCCGTGACAGCCAGCAAAGTTTGCGTTGTTTTCCCAAGATTGTTCGATATAGGTCTGTTTGTCGTTAGTCAATGTGTTAGCGTCTCTTACTGTATATGCGGAAGCGTCTGTTGATGTATAGAGCGCATTTGACCAGTCTGCACCTGGATAGAAATATAGTGAACCTCTTGAAGTGTTTGAACTGCTGAGCATTACGCGGTCTGGCCAGATACCATCTTTTGCAAAACGATTAATATTCTCTGATGTAATGATAAGCTGGTTGAAAATAACAGCGTTTGATCCTTGCTCTTTGAACCAAGCATATCCGCTCTGTAAAGAACCGCTTACAGAGAACTGGTCACCAAGTCTTCTACCAAGACCATCGTGGTGCATTGATATCTTTACAGGATCATTCTCGATACCATTTGCGTAAAGGTAGAGATATACAGCTGTTCCCTGACCCATATTGCACACGGCCAGCACGTCCTTACCTCCGTTAATGCCGTTGTCTGTATTCTCTATTACTCTTGGACAAGCGAGTGCAAATGTACCACCGCCGTTAACTGTTCCTACAGGCATCTTGCTTGCCGTACCGTCAGCAATAGATATTTTCCAAAGAACTGGATTAGCTTGAGTCTCTGCTATGTAAACATATTCATCATCCATTCCAATGTTTCTATCGGCGTTAGCTGTACCGCCAAATGTAGTCATATAGCTTGTCGATCCCTCTGACTTCTTTGACATAACTGCTGTTGCAGTGAAGTTAGCAGGCTCTGTTTCACCCTGATCCGGATTCTCTGCGGGGAACTTAACTGTACCTAAGTTAAGAATCTTACCAGTAAGCCAGTTGTTGCTCTCATCAGCATATTTGACTCCTTCGTATCCTTCTACAGTCTTGACAACAGTTTCATCAAATGAGAGGGTCATATCCTTGATATTCACTCCACCGATGATTACGATATAATATGTCTTTCCTACTTCGAATTTTTTTCCATCGGCTGGTTTCAGTGTAATCGCTTTAGCACCTTCGCCAGGGGTAACTCTTCCTGTTGTGATATTGTAAGTGTAAAGACCTGCGAGGTTATAGTATCCTGTGTGAGCAAGTTTTACAGTGGATGGAGCCTTGTCTCCACCGATTGTAAATTTAACAAGGGAGTGGATGTTTTTGAATTTAAGTGTAGGAGGAACAGTCGTAGATTCAATCTTTCCCTGAGCATATGCTACTGCATAAGCGGGATCGAAACTGTTCTCTACAGCAGTTTGTGTACCAGCTACTCTAAGATTCTTGATAACTCCATTTGCTAATGTGTAACCGCTTTCGCCAGTCTTGTCCGGATAAATGGCGTGAACGGTATAGTCCTCAGGCAGTGTGAAAAGTGGGCAAGCAAAAACAGCTGATGAAGAATTCTCTGTAATGTCAGTGCTGAATGTTACAGCGACACCATTTCCGTCGATAGCAGACACCTTGTCACCTGGAGTCCAATAAGTGGACTTACCGTTAACGAGTGTAGTCTTTGTCTCAGCCTCACGCTCAGCAACGAAACTGAAAGCAGTGGCGTTAGAATCAGCCTCAGGAGCAACGATCTCCTTCTGGCAAGATGCAGCTGAAAGAATAGCAATAGCTGCAAAAACAAATGAATAAATTCTTTTCATAATCTTTTCTTTTTTGCAGTTAATTACCATTCAATTTCATCATAATCTTCGAACGAACCATTGCCGTAGCCAGGTATACCTGACTGACAGAGCACTCCCTCTGCCATTATCTCCATAACCTTAGTCTCTGGAGATTCGTAATTTGTGTTTTTGATCATAATTTAAATTTTATTTATTGTATTAGTTTTTCTGCTTTGCCACCATTATCATAGGTGTGGTGCGGTGTGGTGTTTAACTTATCGCGCAAAGGTATGTATTTATTTCTTAATCATCAAGATTATCCTCGAAAATCTTAGAAATTGGTTCAGGGTCACCATCGCATTCAAAGCTTGGAGCATAACCCGTTGAGCGGAAAATCTGCCCCTGACAGTCTTCCAGACGCTCAACGGGTCAATAATGACACCCGTTGAGCGGCCCAAAGTGGTTCTATGCTGGATTTTCCGCTCAACGGGCACGACAGTCATCAATCCTTCCCGCACAATTGTTTTTAACAGAAAAACATTATATTTGCAGACTTATGGCAAAAGGTTTTATAGATACGGATTCTCTCTGCAGAGAGATTGTGAGAGATGCACAAAACGGCATCTTCAAGCCGGTTTATCTGCTGATGGGCGATGAACCTTATTATGTGGATATGGTGTGCGATGCCATTGTGGAGAATTGTCTTGATGAAAGTGAGAGGGATTTTAACCAGACTGTCTGCTATGGTGCAGATGTGAATGCTGATGCGGTGATTACCGCTGCACGACGTTATCCGATGTTTGCAGAGCGTCAGCTGGTGGTCGTAAAGGAAGCCCAGATGATGAAGACCCTGGAGGAATTGGCAGTCTATTGTCAGAAACCTCTGGAGTCGACAGTGCTTGTAATAGCTATGCACGGAGCCGGTGCAGACAAGAGAAAATCTCTGTATAAGACCGTCTCGAAGATGGGAGCAGTGGTCGATTCCCAGCTGCTGAGAGATTATGAGGTACCTAAATGGGTATCAATGTTTTATCAGAGCAGGGGACTTAGGATAACTCCTGATGCGGCTGCCCTTCTGGCTGAACACGCCGGAACGGATCTTAACAAGATTGCCATCGAGACAGACAAGATGCTGAAGAATCTTCCGGAGGGAACTGCGGAAGTGACGGCTGATGATATTGAAAAGAATGTCGGTATAAGCAGGCAGTTCAGCATATTCGAACTCACCAACGAACTTTCAGTGAAAAACTCTGCAAAGGCTTTGCGTATTGCCACATACATAGGTTCAGCTGCGAAATTCGCTATGCCTATGGCCGTGAGCGCATTGTTTATGCACTTCAATAAGATATTGAAATATGAAGCTCTGCTGATGAAGAATCCGCGTCCGGCCAATGACGTGAAAACCAAGGTCTTGGGCGTGCCGCCTTTCTTTTTCAGCCAGTATGATGCAGCGGTGAGGAATTATCCTCTGAAGAAATGTATGGCTGTGATTGCCCTTCTCAAGGAATATGACTTCAAGGGCAAGGGCGGTGATGTGGGAGAGGCAACTCCTGCCCAGCTGATGGTGGAGCTGACGGCAAAGATTTTAAATATGTAATGTTATATGGGATTGATTCAATGTAAGAATGTATGCAAGAGCTTCGGTGAAAAGGTGGCTCTTGACAGGGTGTCGCTGGATATCCCTAAGGGAAAGATTTTCGGACTGCTGGGTCCTAACGGTGCCGGTAAGACCACTCTGATCCGTATCATAAACCGTATCACCATCCCGAACGGGGGAGAAGTCCTTTTCGACGGCCGCCCTATCACTCAGGATGATGTGGAAAAGATCGGTTACCTTCCTGAAGAGCGCGGACTTTACCGCAAGATGAAGGTCGGGGAACAAGCAATGTATTTCGCTCAGCTCAAAGGTATGAGCTCCAGAGAAGCAGCTGCCGAACTCAAGAAATGGTTTGTGAGATTCGGTATCGAAAGCTGGTGGAACAAGAAGGTGGAGGAACTTTCCAAGGGTATGGCCCAGAAGGTTCAGTTCATAACTACAGTGGTTCATAAGCCGTCTCTGCTGATTCTGGACGAGCCTTTCTCCGGCTTCGACCCAGTTAATGCGCAGGTAATACGCGAAGAAATTCTCAGACTCCGCGACGAAGGAGCGACAATAATCCTTTCAACGCACAATATGGAGTCTGTCGAGGAACTTTGCGACAATATCGCCCTGATCAACAAATCAAAGGTGGTGATTACAGGCGGTGTGGATGAGATCCGCCGTCAGTATGGAAACAATAATGTAGAGCTGATCTATACCGGAGGTTGTCTGGCATCCGCACCGGGAGTCTTCACTGTCCTTTCCGATCAGGATGATGCCGGCCGACATACAGCGGTTCTTTCACTTGAAGGAGCCAATGAAGGAAACAGGGCTCTCAGAGAAATCATTTCTCAGGGCTTGACAGTGAATTCATTCAAGGAACTTGTTCCGAGAATGAACGATATATTCATCAAACTTGTAACAGAGGGGGTATAGCATATGAAACTCAGAAACATATCAACCATCATTTCGCGTGAATACCTGACACGCGTAAAGAAGAAATCATTCCTTCTTACCACATTCCTTGTTCCGATCTTTTTCGCTGCGGTATGCATCCTTCCGAGCGTCATTATGGTAATGGCCAAGGAAAAAGGAAAGGAAATCGCAATTGTCGATCAGTCCGGATTAGTAAAGCCTTACCTCGTGGACAATAAGTCCGTCACATACAGCTTCTATGACGGGCCTATAGATGACAAGCAGAGTTTTGTCAAAGAGAAGGGCGTGGATGCATTAGTGATGATTTCTGCTATAGATTCTGTCAGCAAGACCCTTTCTGTGGCTTCTTATTCAGAAAAGCCATTGAGCATTGATCTTACCGAAGAAGTGCGCTCCAAGGTAAACGACGCTGTGGAGGATTATCGTATTTCTCAGTATGATATCGCTGATCTCAAGACAATTATGGAGGATATCAGGGTGAATACGCTGATGTCCACATATGTGTTCGATGATTCCGGCCAGGAAAAGGAGTCATCTTTTGAAGTGCCTATGATCATATCGATGGTGCTTTCGATGATCATCTATATCTTCGTAATGATGTTCTCCGGAATGGTGATGCAGAGCGTGATAGAGGAAAAGTCCAGCCGAGTTGTGGAGGTGCTTGTTTCTTCAGTAAAGGCTACAGAACTTATGTTCGGAAAGATCATCGGTGTGGCTTGTGTGGCTCTGACTCAGTTCTTCCTATGGATAGTTCTTACCCTTGTTCTTGTAGGCGGATTTGCTGCATTCATCGGCTTTGACTCATTGATGGGAGATCCTGCCCAGGCTCAGGAAATGATGGAAATGACTGCCCAGATGGGTGGAGCGGATATGGCTCAGATGACAGAGGCAATCTCGCAGGAGAGCGGACTTGGAACGGTTCTCAACACTCTTATGGACTTCAATTGGGGACAGATGATATTTGCATTCATCATTTACTTCGCCCTTGGTTATCTCCTTTATGCCTCATTCTTTGCAGCTATCGGATCTGCAGTGGAAAACGAGGCTGATACCCAGCAGCTTCAGACTCCTCTGACAGTTCCTCTGTTGCTTGCCTTCTTTATTGCTATGTATGCATTCAAGGCTCCTGACAGTCCTGTGGTATGGTGGGGATCGATGATTCCGTTCACTTCGCCTATCGTGATGTTGGCAAGAATTCCTTACGGAGTACCAGCTTGGGAACTTGCCCTGTCAGTCGCTCTTCTTGTGGCTACATTCATTGCCTGTGGATGGGCGTCTGCAAAGATCTATAAGATAGGTATCCTGATGTTCGGTAAGAAAACTACATTCAAGGATCTCTGGAAATGGCTCAGACAGAATTAATTATGAAAAGGATTACCTTATTTGCAGCCTTGATTCTCAGCGGCTTTGCCGCAATGGGACAGGAGTATGAATGGAAGGCTGCGCATATGGACGGAAGCCGTACCGGCACCATCTCCCCGTCGAAGGACAATGTGACAGAGGCGCTCGGAGAGTTCAAAGGCGGCAAGTACGTCGCTCCCAACGGAAAGACCTATGGCAAAAGGTCAATCGTAGGAAAGACTGCCTCAATCGTTATGGCCGCACAGCCTGAAATGGCCCGTGTGAAGGATGTTATAGGATATTCTCCAAAGTCAATGACAGTCACATATCCTGAATGTGCGCTTTCCAACTGGTTTGTCGATCTTCTAATGGCAAGGACTGAGAAACTTGCCGGAAAGAAAGTCGATATCGGAGTCGCCAACTTCAGAGGTATACGTATCGATATGCCTGAAGGAGACATCATTCTCGATGATATGCTGTCGATGTTTCCGTTCAAGAACCAGCTTGTTTATGTCGAACATACCGGAAAGCAGATCAGAAAGATCCTGGAAGAAATGGCTGCTGGTCGTTTCCAGGTTCTCGGTGGAGTCCGTGTCGTGGCGGAAGATGGTAAGCTTGTGGAGGCTTTGATTGGAGGTGAGCCTATCGATGACGATAAGGTCTATGGAATGGCTACCATATCATTCCTTCTTAGTGGCGGTGATGGTCTTACATTGGGTGATAATGCATTGAAAGTCACTGTATTCGAAAATGAAGACATCATAGATGCAGTCCTGGAATATGTGCATAAGGAGACTGCAGCAGGCAGGCCGATCGAGTATGAAGCTGACGGAAGGGTAGTGGTTAAGGATCTGAAGAAGAAAAAGAGAAAATGAAAAGAATATTGATAGCAATATGCATTCTGATGGCATCAATGTCATTGAATGCGCAGGATCTGACGATCCTTCACTTTAACGATACCCACAGCCATATAGATCCGCAGCGATCAGGAGATTACAAAGGTCGTGGCGGAGTGATCGAGCAGGCTGCATACATCGACAGCGTCAGATGTGCGGAAGGAAAACGCAATGTACTTCTTGTTCACGCCGGTGATTTCAGTCAGGGATCTTCATATTTCACAGAACTTGGAGGAAATATAGAAATCGATGTTCTGAATGCTCTTAAGTTCGATGTGGTAACACTTGGCAATCACGAGTTTGACAATGGACTTGACGAACTTGCACGCCGTCTGAAAAACCTAAAGGCAGATGTCGTCTGTGCCAATTATAATTTCGACGGAACCCCTCTTGAAGGCCTTGTAGAGCCGTATACCATTATCCGCAGAGGTGGTAAGAAAATAGGTTTCATCGGACTTCTTACCGACATTATGGAGGTGGTTGACGGTGACATCGCCAAGGTCCTGACTTACCAGGATCCTGCAGAAGTGGTAAATCGTCTGGCCGGATATCTCAAGGAAGATAAGGATTGCGATATGGTCGTCTGCCTTTCACATCTTGGCTATGGTGAAGATAAGGATCTGGCTGGTTCTGTAAGAAATGTAGACTTGATCATCGGAGGACATTCGCATACATTGCTTGATGACAAGCAGATCGTTAAAGACCTGGATGGAGAAGAGGTCATCATTGTCCAGAACTGGAAATGGGGACTGAATGCCGGTCATCTTTCGATAGATTTCTGATTGTAATTCGAGCGAAACCGATAAATCTGTTACCCTATGCATATAACTGAACTGATGATATTAGCCGTAGGAGTATCAATGGATGCCTTTGCAGTCTCTATCTGCAAAGGCCTTTCCGTATGTAAGGTACGTCCTCGTCACGCTGGAATTACTGCTGTGTGGTTCGGTGGCTTTCAGGCACTTATGCCACTTATAGGCTACTTTATGGGGGTAGCTTTTGCTGATTTTGTTACCAGCATCGATCATTGGATCGCTTTCCTGCTGCTGGGAATCATCGGTGGAAAGATGGTGAAGGAATCTTTTGAAAAGGATGAATGCAGCTGTGCCATTCCTGATTTTTCGTTCCGTACGATGCTCGCAATGGCAGTAGCTACCAGCATCGATGCCCTCGCCGTAGGTGTCTCATTGGCATTCCTGAAGGTCAATATATGGTCTGCAGTGCTTATTATCGGCCTGACTACCGGAGCATTCTCTGCTGCAGGAGTATATATCGGAAATATTTTCGGTAATAAGTATAAGTCAAAGGCAGAATTGGCCGGCGGACTGATACTTATTCTTATCGGTACAAAGATCCTGATAGATCATACTCTTTTATAGCTTTTCCCCGTTCATATCCTTCCTGTAGTCTTTTGGAGATTGGCCCGTATTGTTTTTGAAGAACCTTCCGAAACTTGACTGGTCCGGGAAATTCAGTTTGTCGCTTATATCCTTAAGTGTAAGGTCTGACTGTAGCATCAGGAACTTGGCCTTTTCTATAATGCTTGCGTTTATCCAGGCTCTGGCCGATGTGCCGTCATATTCTCTGATTATCTTTGATAGGTAGTCCGGTGAGATGAACATAGCATTGGCATACCAGCTCACATTATGCTGTTTGTCACTATGTCCTTCTACAAGGTTCTTGAACCTCTCTCTGATCACTTCCTGATGGCTGGCATTATCAGTCATCATACTTCCGTGCTGTTTCCTTCTTTTATCAGAAATGTTAAGCTGCATAGAAAAGAATTCATTCTTTATCAATATTGACTGATAAAGGTGGCCCGGATTATTGATATAGTAGATGATCCTTTTTATCGAGCTTTTTATAAGTTCAAATTCGCTCTCCGTAAACTCCTGATGCGGGTATTCTTTTTTCAATTGCAGGCTGATGGGAGATTTACGGGTTGTCCGCATTTCTGTCTGGAATTCAGGGCTATATATGATGTGGTATCCTCTCATATCTGCAGATGTAGAAATTTCCCTGATGGTTTCACCTGATGATATAAGTAGAGATGAATGTTTGCGTAAATGGAAAATCCTGAAATTGACATCTATGACCATCTCGCCTGAAGTGATAGCTATCATATGGTATTTATTGGCCTTCATAAGTACTTTCATATCAGTGCTGCCGTTCACTTCGTAGATTATGAGTCTTTCCTTTCCGTATTCGCTGAATGTGTATGTCATCATAACTATAAAATCTTCGTTTTCACGACAAATGTAGTAATTTATGTGATTATTGTCGGAAATTGTATACTTATTTGCGGAAAACGCACTTTAATATACTGTATTCTTTACCGATTTTTGCAAACACAAGATAATCGGATATAATGCTACATATCCGGACTTCAAACAGAAAGACTTCAATTCTTACCGCCGTGGCCTGTGACAGGAGCGGCGGTTTTGTTTTATCAGCTGAAAACGAGGCAGTCACAAAAGTATGTGTTTCGCTAAATAAGTTCTACCTTTTGTACATATAATATAAATGTAATCACTATCAAGACCCAGGATACGTCGCTATATCGCTTAATTTGAGGCGTTATGAAACCTTGGAATACAGAGAAATTCAATATAGAAGACGAGCTGGTGATTTATGTGTTTCAAGGCCTTCATCGGCGCACCTTGAAACACAGAGAAGCACAATATAGAGACTGAGGAGAGGGTCAATGTGTTCGAAGGTTTCAGTAAAGCCTAGCTGTAAAGATGTAGTAGGTGATTCCGTGTATAATATTGTTACATAAGTACTTGTATTCTTCAGCCCAATGCATACATACTCACGCTGCTCCGCAGACACATACTCTTGCGAGTGCCTCGTCCTAACATCCTCAGCTAACCCGTTGAGCGGGAAATCATCATTTGGCAGCACTCCAGTCGCTCAACGGGTATGGAATCAGCACC
>JAGKTT010000106.1 GCA_021153285.1 Bacteroidia bacterium | reverse complement strand
GAGAAAAGTTTTTATTTGAAGATAGCTTATAACCCTAACGACGAAGCCCGAAGTGCAAAAATTCAAGTAGTCAATAGGAATAGTCAACTGAGTGAAACCATTATTATAACTCAGCAAGGACAAATCGTAGTTGCAACATTGGATGAAGCAGGTACACTGAAATCATTTTTAGGTAATGATTATTTAGATATTGAATTCCTAAAAATCGTTGGTCCTATCAATGGAGATGACATTTATTGTCTACGTAAAATGCTAGGAGCAGAAAGTTTTAGTGGTAAGCCTCCGATAAAGTACATTTTTTTAATACAATTAGTCGCCATTACCGAGGTAGTACCTAGTAGTGGTGGCTAGTAGTTGGTAGTAGCGGCTATTACCTGCTATTAGCGGGTAGTACCTTCCAGTTACCCGGCAGTAGTTGGTTAATGTCTTTTTCTGTTGGGATTCTTTTGAGGATGTCTACAAGCCATGTGCGAACATCGATGTCATGTGCCTTGCAGCTGCTGAAGAGCGAGTAGACGATAGCAGCTCTGACAGCTGCATCGTGGTTTCCGCAGAAGAGGTAGTTCTTGCGTCCGATTGCTAAAGGACGGATTGCATTCTCCACGCCATTGTTGTCGATATGGTATCTGCCATCAAGGACATATCGGCTCAGACGTGGAAGAAGGCTTCCTTCATCTCCTTTTCGATACCATATAACTTTCCTATATATACAAGGGCTTCGCTTGCATGCTTCCTGTCTTCGTCGAGAGCTTCAACGAATTTACGTCTTGCATGTGCCCAGCAACCGAGAAGTCTCTTGCCGGGAGCACCTTCGTATGCTTCATATACTTCATAGCCGTCAGACTGTATAGTTCCCCGATAACCGCCAATCAGTTTTCTGGCGGTCTGTCCACTGCGTGACCCCATGTCATAGTGGAAGTAGACATCGCCCGACACGGCTTCCCTTACCGCCCAGATGTATCCCTTGACGGCACGATGCTTCTCGTTGTCGATAACCGGCAACGTACTCTCATCAACCTGTATGTAGTCTGAAGACATTATTCTTTCCCGAAGTTTGTCATACAGTGGCCGTAGTTTTGAACATACGGCTGCGAACCAGTCACCAATGGTGGAGTCACTCAGAAGGACGCCCAGCTCCTTGTATTTCTGCATAACCCTGTAGAACGGGAGGTGGTAGACGTATTTATCAATGAGGATATCTGCAAGAAGGCTTTCCGACGCCATTCCTTTCGGGATTATCATTTCCGGCATTGGAGCGATGATGAAGGTTTGTTTTTCCGGTTCCTTGATCTGAAGGCTTGACTTGAGGACAAACTTGTGACGGACAGTACGGTCGATGTACATCACGGCAGGACGGATAGCGATTCTGTCAGTAGTCTCGACACCGATCTCGGTATATTCTTCAAGATTGATCCCTTCCGGATAGATATGGGTTTCTTCCACTGGAAGGTCCTTTCTCATTACGGGCTTGCGTACTTCACGCTTGTGGGACTTCACCTCGATGGTCTTTGCGTTCTGCTCCTCCATTTTTTTGACCTCCGCATCCAATGCGGCCTGTTCTTCCTCCGGCAAGGGCATATCGAAAAGCGTCGGTTCGAGGACGGACGGGGACATCGGCAGTCTCTTTTCGCTCATTGAACCGAAAAGTTTCTTGCGTAACCAGGCCATCTGGTTCTGCAGGCTGTCAATGACTCCCTGCATCTTATCCTTCTCCAACTTGAGCTTACGGCCTTCCTCTTCAAGTCTGGTTTTCTCAGATCTGAGTCGGCAACTTTCTTCCTCAAGCTTGGCTTTTTCAGACTTGAGCCTACAGCCTTCTTCCTCAAGCTTGATTTTATCAGCTTGAAGCTTTGCCAGTTCTGCCTGAAGACGCAATATTTCCTGATCCTTTGATGACATTTTCCTTATCTTTTCCTGGTATAAAGATACTAAAAATCGCCATTCCATACAAGTGGAACAGCGATTTTCTCTACAATAAAAGTTCATTTTCAGAGACTGGACGAAAGCATCTTCATACGCCTGACATATGCGCTTTCCATGGCAGACCTTGCAGTGGATACCAAGTCTGCATGAGCGAGCATAGTGGAAAGCCCGTCCGTTACATCACTGAAGGAAAGGTGCATTCTGCCCATTTCTATGCGCAACGCATACAACACCAGACCGCCTTCCTCGCGATGCAGAATCTTCATCCGGTTCCTCGCGGCATTGACAAACACGAAGACATCTCCGCTGCGTATGTTCATCCCCATATTGTTGTTCACTATACCACTCAGACCATTGAACCCCATACGCATGTTCACCGGCTTGTTGTATAGCCAATAGCGCATAGTGTTATCCAAACTAAACATTGCCTGCTGCAATTAGTTCCCTCAAATGTGCGGGACTTATTACACCTTGGATGCGTATGGCCGTACCCGTGCGGGTTTGAAGTTCGATAGTAAGATAGCTCTCGCTCTTTTCCTCAACACTCTTGCACGTTTTGGTGGATTTCCCACAAGTGCGGGCAGGTGGCATTGTCTGAGGGACACATCTGCCCGATGATAATTGGATGAACTCTCCGAAACTGGCATCCTGTTCATCATCTTTTCGATACTTTTTCTTTGCCTTATAGAAATGCCAGAAGGGTATATTCAGTTCTTCCAGGCGCTTTCTGTGCGATACCTTATGCTCTGCACAATACTCCTCTATGGAAAGGATTTCTTCACGTGTCATCATAAAATTACTTTTTTAGGCAAAGGTAGTAAGCTTTGTTACACGCTACAATATGCATTTCTTCGGAGGCTTACATTGAATCCGCCTCCCTTTTTTCATTTAGATCTCTTTTAATTATCAGAAATTTAGAGTAACATTTGTTCATTTCTAAAACTTTCGCTACATTTGTAGTGAAGTATGATGAATCCGATTTCTTCCGTAAAGAAGAATCGTGACGAACAGAAACAGACATATCCACACATAGAGTTGTGTATATAGCGGTATAAATCTTTTTTCTTGGAATCTGCTAAATTCAAAATTTGTTAAGAAAGATTTGTTCGCCATTACACTTCCGTGTAGTTGAT
>JAGKTT010000054.1 GCA_021153285.1 Bacteroidia bacterium | reverse complement strand
ATATAGAAATCAAAACCGTTCGGTCCTAAAACTACCCCTAACTATCTAATTATCAGTATTTTCAATGAGCTATTTATAAATTTTTAGTGGACACTAATGTAGCTCCCTCTTAAATGAATTACTTTGAATTACATAATTAAGGAAGCAACTTTGCAATTTTTCGAATGGGCGAATCAAGGCTAAACTAACATAGTAACCGAGGGCTTCATTTGTGGGTACAATACATGGTGTACCAATGTCGCCAATTCGAGTCATCAAGATATCGCCCTTTTGCGGTGGATTACGAAAATTATTATGAAAATCCTGCTCAGATATATATTTTTGTTCCTTTGAAGATTTTTGAGTAACATCTTCCACACTTATAAACGGCACTCCACTTTTTGTATATTTAGGCGTCTGATGAGTCCCATCATAAATGTTGGTAATACTCTTCAACAAGTACTTCTCCCACTCCCCACTAAACTCCGGAAATCTCAAATTCGGAACATTGAGGGTTTTATTGTTCTTTTCTGCAGCCATGACTATTCCTTCTTTGGATTATGTTCAACATAATACTCTTTTGCTATTGCGATTGCACGCTGCAATTTCTCAGACAATAATTTCTTGTCCGGAAGTTTAGTATAATACTGCGCCACACGAATTGGGCTATCCTCTTCGAGCATCAGATATTCAATGTGTTCAGTATTACCTTCCGAACACAGAATCAGTCCTATCGGAGACTCCTCACCTTCTCTGCGTTCATTCTTATTCAGATAACGCAGATACAGCAGCATTTGACCTTCATACTCCGGCTTGAACTTTCCTAACTTCAAATCGACGACAACCAACCGCTTTAACCCACGGTGGAAAAACAAAAGGTCTATATAGTAGTCCACAGAATCGACAGTAATGCGTTTCTGACGGTCTAGGAAAGCGAAATCAGAGCCAAACTCCTTGATAAACAACTGAATTTGAGAAAGGATGGAATCTTCTAAGTCCTTCTCGGAGAATGTATCCGGCAGTCCCAATATGTCCAAAAGATAACTACTACGGAACACCAAATCCGGCACAAGAGTATTCGTCTCCTTAACATTTTGCAACTCTCGTTTGATGACCTCTTCCGGTCTTCTGCTGATTGCAGTACGCTCATAGAGTTGAGAATCTATCTTATCGTCCAATGTGCGTGTATCCCAATGTTCAATACGACACATCTCCATATAGAAAGTACGAGCCAGTTCGTCTTTTACTCCCATCAACGAACGCAGATGAGTCCATGTCAATTGGCTACGCACTGCGTATCCTATTTCCTCTTCCGTAAAAAGATACGCGCTGCGTACACAATGTTTGAGCTTTCCGACACCCCATCCTGTACCGTATTTCTCAGACAGACGTGAGGCTAGATTCTTGAGTATTTGCTTACCATACTCTGCCCTCTGATTTTTGAGTACATCCTCCTTTATTCGTTTGCCTACATACCAATTGGTCATACATACTTCTGTATTCAAGTAGGTGGCGATGCGATTTCTCGTTCCGTCAATTATACTGCAAACATCTGAGAACAGCTGCTCTTCAACCTTAATATCCGTTAATTCCTGCATAGCAACAAAATCTTTATTCAACAATACCCAACTCTTTAAGATACACTTCTATCCGAGCATCAAGGTCAGCTCTTTTTGCTTCCAACTCCTTGATTTCAGCCATAACAGCCTTGATATCGATTTCCTCTTCCTCCTCAAAGGTATCGACATAGCGAGGGATATTGAGGTTATAGTCGTTCTCCTTTATCTCCTCAAGGGTAGCCAAGTGGCTATATTTCTCAATCTCGGTACGATTGCGGTATGTGTCGATGATTTTCTCGATATGCTCCGGACGGAGTTTGTTCTGTGTTTTAACCTTCTCAAACTCCTTGCTGGCATCAATGAAAAGGATATTGTCGTCTTCCTTTCTGCACTTCTTCATCACGAGAATACATGTCGGAATACTTGTACCGTAGAAGATATTTGCTGGAAGACCGATGATTGCATCAATGTAATTCTTCTTCTCAATCAGATACTGACGAATCTTGCCCTCGGCAGAGCCTCTGAACAATACGCCATGAGGAGCCACGCAAGCCATTGTACCACCATCGTTCAAATGGTATATCATATGAAGGATGAACGCATAGTCTGCCTTTGACTTAGGAGCTAGAACACCTGCCTTACTGAATCGATCATCGTTGTTGAACTTATTATCTGCAGACCATTCAGCAGAGAACGGAGGATTTGCGACAACTGCATCAAACTGCTGCTCACCAAATTCATCAGCCTCCAAGGTGTCTCCATTCTCAATGCTGAAATCCTTGTACTTCACACCATGCAGAAGCATATTCATTCTTGCAAGGTTGAATGTAGTCGGATTCTTTTCCTGTCCGTAAATAGCATCAGCATTACCTCCGCGAGCAGTACGAAGCAATAGTGAGCCGGAGCCACATGTCGGGTCATATACGGTCTTGAGACGGGTCTTGCCGATTGTCACAATCTCCGAAAGAATCTGACTAACCTCCTGCGGAGTATAGAACTCTCCTGCCTTCTTACCTGCTCCGGCTGCGAACTGACCAATCATATACTCGTATGCGTCGCCAAGAATGTCTATCTCCTGTGCATCGTTCAAACCGAAATCAATGCCGTCCAATGCCACGAGGACATCGCTAATGAGCTTATTCTTGTCGTCAGCGGTCTTACCCAACTTCGGAGAAGCAAGGTCAATGTCTGAGAACAATCCACCAAAGTCATCCTCTGACTCTTGTCCGATTGTACTGTCTTCTATCTTCTTCAGCGACCTCTCAAGAGCAGGCAGGATGTTCTCCTTGTGTTCTATCTTGGAAATGATTGTTGAATACAAGTATTCCGGCTCGACAAAATAACCTAAGTCTTGAATGCACTGCTCCTTCAGAACTTCTTTCAGTTCATCATCATCGCCACTCCACGCCTCTTTGAAATTCACACCATCATACTGAAGTATCTCATTAGCACGCAACTCTATCTTTTCCGAGAGATACTTATAGAAAATGAAGCCGAGGGTAAAATACATAAAATCCCCTGCCGACATATTTCCTCTAAGGGTGTTTGCCACAGTCCACAATTGACTGCGTAATTTCTGCTGTAATTCTTCGCTCATAATATGTTATTTTCTTATTCCCAGCTAAAGGTATCTATAATTGCTCTTAGTTTTGACATCACGCGAGTAAAAATACTCTTGCGTTCTTTCAGGCCTACCCTCTTCTGAAGGATGGCATTCTGTATGATTTCCGTCTTCTCGCGCTGCAGATAATCGTATTCCTTGAAGAACTCACGAATAGCCTCAACATCCAAGCCCTCATCATCGGCAAGGTCATCTATTGCCTTGTTCTTTTCCTTAGAGATATATTCTGTGAGTCGGCTTTCCAAATCCATCGAGCCATCTGCCTTTGACCTATTAAAGCCAATCTGGTCATCATCCACATTCTGACGGATGAAGCCATCGATGAGTTTGGTCTTGCTACGCATTGCAGCATCCTTAATCATCGTATCAAGAATCTGCTGGCGTTTCTGACCATAGTCTTCACTTGTCGGGTCAAGTTCTTCAATCAGTGCAAGGATGTATGCCACATTTATGATGTCACTATGCAACAACTCCAGACAGAAGTCTATATCCTCCAGCTTCGTGTCGCCATAATCTGACTGAGGTTCTTCCAACTTACCGCCCTCTTCCGGCTTATCGACCACACCGATAGTAATGTCCAGATATTTGCTACGGAAATCCATGTACTCCTGTTCATCCATAATGAAGTAAGGGTCGTCGGCATCGTAATCCTCATATATCTGCACCTCTATCTTTCCACGAATAATGTCTCGGAATGCAAGGACAAACTTCCTCTTCTCATTTTCACTCTGAAGAGTATCTATGAAAGCCGGAGATGGATACTTCTCCAAGAACTCAATCATCTTGATATTAAGTTCTTTTCGTACTTTCTCATATGGCTCTCGAATGATAGTCTCATTAGGCGAGTTGTTGCTGAACAACTTGATGGAAGCATCGACATTTGCCTTGAGGTCTCTGAAACAAACGACCTTTCCAAACCGCTTCTTCTCATTCAACACTCGGTTTGTACGACTGAACGCCTGCAGCAGACCATGATATTCAAGATTTTTATCGACATATAAAGTATTCAGTTTCTTTGCATCAAATCCTGTAAGGAACATGCCGACCACCAAGAGAAGGTCAAGAGGCTCCATATCCTTCTTGCGCTTCTTCATGCGCTCGTTCACATCGTCATAATATGCTCCGAAATTATCAGTCGTGTAGGCTGTACCGAACATATTATTGTAATCATCCATAATCATCTGCAGGTCATCCGATGTCACCTTGTCATTGGCAAAGCCCTGCCCCATGCCTGTCAGTTCATCATCTTGACTTCCATTGGCAGCATAAGTAAAGATTGCTCCTATCTTGATTTTCGGATTAAGCTGCTTAAATATCTTATAGTATGACACGAGCATCGGCACAGACTGCACAGCAAACAACGCATTATACTCACCATCAAAGGTGGACTTATTGTAGTTATTCAGAACAAATTGCGCGATTTCCTGCATACGGACTTCAGCCATCATATCAACGCCCGAGTCACCTTTGTAGTACTCAACAAGGAAACCCAGCACATTCTCATCTGCAATAGCATCCTTGATAAGATACTTGTGCAGACACTCTCCAAAGACCTCTGCGGTGGTATGTTCCTGCTTGGCATTCTCCACGAAAATAGGTGTTCCGGTAAAGCCGAATATCTGAAGGTTGTGGAAAAATCCTACGATATTCTTGTGGCAATCCCCGAAGTGGCTGCGGTGGCACTCATCAAATATCATGACCACCTTCTTATTCCTCACCTCTTGGAGATGCTTATTGTAGTAGTCACGAGTCACCGCACAGTTGAGTTTCTGAATTGTTGTAATCAGAATCTTTGAGTTTCCGCTTAACTTATTGATGAGCTGATAAGTATTATCTGTGCCATCGACTGCGCCAGCTTCAAATGCCTCATACTCACTCTTTGTCTGCGTATCAAGGTCATGGCGATCAACAACAAAAAGCACCTTGTCAATTCCATCCAGTTCGCTGACCAACTGCGCTGCCTTGAATGAAGTCAGAGTCTTTCCTGCTCCTGTCGTGTGCCATACATAACCATTCTTATTGGAGTTTGCTACCCTGTCAATAATACGCTCAACTGCATAATACTGATATGGGCGCAGCACCATCAGAGACTTATCTCCTTCATGAAGAACAATATATTTGCTGATTATCTTTCCAAGTGTACACTTGTCAAAGAAAAAGTTGGCAAACATATTAAGTTCGTTGAACGGATGATTTTCAGCATCTGTCCAGTTGAATGTGAACTTATATCCTCCGTTTGGGTTATTGGCAAAATATCTGGTGTTCACTCCATTCGATATCACAAATATCTGTATGTAGTCAAACAGACCATGAAATGAAGTCTTGTGATACCTCTGAACTTGATTATAAGCCTGCTTCAATTCCACCCCACGCTTTTTCAGCTCTATCTGTACCAATGGCAAACCGTTTATCAGAATGGTCACATCGTAACGACACTTCTTTCGTCCCTCTACAGTGATTTGATTTGCAACTTGAAATTCATTCTGACACCAGCTCTGAGTATTCAGAAAACTCACCCAAATACGGTCTCCATCTTCTGTCTCCAAGGGGAATAGATCACGGAGCTTCTTTGCTTTCTCAAAACGAGTACCACCCTCAAGATGGATAAGAATCCTGTCAAATTCCTTATCAGTGAAGTGCTCACGACCATGTAATGCAAGTTCCTTCGCATTATGTTTCTCCAGCTGATGTTTGAAATTGCTGCGGAGATTGTCTTCTTCCTTTATCTCCACATACTCATAACTATTCTCCTGCAGAGTCCTGATCAACCCCTGTTCCAGTGCATTTTCGCTTTGTGTCGTCATAATTAAGGATTTGTTTTCTGCTTTAATCAACAAATATAAGAATTTTTTCAAAGTAGAGAGGGAGAACTTTGAATTATAGGTTCATCATTGAAACCTAAGTTGGAAGCAAAACTTCATGAACTAATATGATATTTCCTAGCATTATTATGTGACACACAAAACAAATTACGAGGATCATTAACAGTCCTGTCAGATAGCCGTCATACAACAATCAGGTAGCATCATTAAACACGGCATTCATGACTCATTTTCCCCGTGTTCGTGACACGTACACACATCTTGCAATCTGGACTAACGCTCAGATGAAACCGCTGCTGGAAGGCTTGTTTTGAACTCTCTAAAAATGGCTGTTTTCCGGAGCATTTTTGACCGAAAAAGCGGTAAAATTTGGCAGGAGGAAGTGCCATAAATAACTTTGTAAACACACGAATATGTCAGCACACAGACATATCAGCATATTGACATATTCACACATTAACATTCCGGCACATTAACACATACGCACACGAGCATATACACACATTAGCATATTAACGTATTAACATAAAAACACATTGACACATGGGACAGTTAGAGGATTTTCGTGCATCGTTGAAGAAGAGGGATTCAGCGGTGAGCAGTGAGGGAGAGACCCCGGTAAAGAGTATTGCAAAATTGACACAGGAGAAGATGAAAAGAAAGACACTCGGTATATCCGGAGAGCTTCATCTTGAGTTGAAGGTACTAAGTATCTGGAAAATGAAAAGTAACCCTGAGGCAAGTTCCGGAATCACAGATACGATCCAGGAGATGCTGAAGGTGTATTACGAGGAGTATCCGGAGGCAAAGATATTTGTGGATGAGTTCAGCAAGTGAGGGATGCCCGGTCGGATCTGGTATAGCGGTGGAGTCCGATAAAACAACGTTTACTTGTACTGAAGAAAAGATGACGGCGGTCATCTTTTCCCTTTCATCTCCATGCGGACGTGAGTGACCAGGATCATAATTTGGGAATACGGTCGATCAGGGCACGACCTCTATTACGCTTTTACGCTTTACGCTGAATTGGCGTAAAAGCGTAAAGCGTAATTATCTATTTGTGGATCTTCTCATACTTGCCGAATGCCGTCTTTCTTATGGTTATGCCCTGCTGTTCTTTGCAGAACTTATCCACCGTGCTTTCGGAAATCTGCAACTGCACCGCTATTGCATTGGCTTCAGACTTGGTGAATGACATCGGCAAGAAGGCCAATAATTCCTTATACTTTGATGATCCTGCGTCTGAGGAATATGGAATATATTCCAATGTCTTTCTGGCGTTTTCCAGAAGATAGTTTCCGAACATCGTTGCTTTGATCATCGAATGACCGCTGACCTTTCCCTCACTTTTCTTGTTCTCGCACACCTCATCCAGCACCTGAAGAACAAGGGATGTCCTATAGACATAACTCTTGATTTTCTGAAAGAACTCTCGCATTGAAACCGGTTCTTCACGATTCATTCTTTCCGTGGTGATATCCGACCAGGAAGAATATGCCGCCTTCGCATCCTCGGTCAAGGTATATTCCGCTTCCCCAAGTTCGTAATATCCCTTTTCATAATCGAGCAGGCTCTGAAGGATCTGTCGCCATTGATCGATCAGTTCCTGCGGAATGTCATTGTCTGAATCAAAAGGCATATCATCCGGCCCGTCATTGTATATGGCCATTATACGGCAAAGCAGACCGTTTTCCTGAAGTCTTCCGGAATAATATCGGGTAAACACCTTCGGCTGAATGGTCGCTGCGATATTGACGAAAGGCGTGGCAATGGTAAGTTTTTCATCAATTCCGCTACGGTCAATGAAAATCGGAAGGCAATTGAATATGCTCAATATCTTGTTTTCGTCGTTGCCTCCTGCATGATAACGGTTAAGATTACCGAGAAAGCCGGTCGCCTCGTCGCAAAAGAAACACACCCCGATCGGATTGTCTGCAAGGACCTTCATCAAGCCTTCAATGGTAACATCTTGAACAATCCTCTGACGACATTTAGGTTTCTTCGGAGACCCTCCGGAACTCACCTCGGCCTGGTATTGCCTGTACTTCTCGGAATACTCCTGTCGCACCTTGATATCTCTTTCGATTATCGGTCCTAAAGCGAATCGCAACGGATGACTCTTGACGGATCCGGGTTCTCCCACCAGATGCAGATAGATGATGCCACGTTCAACTCTTGTCCTATTTACCCTGAGACAGCAGGAATTTCCTATTGCCGTCGATAAAGCAATCAGCAGAGATGATCCGATATATGAAACAGGAAAACTGTAAGCACTGTTGGTTTCCGATATTATCCTTTTCAATAAAGGAGGAAATATATTTACCGGAAATTTCAAGTCCACCTTCATGACTTCACTTCCTGTAAGTTACACGCTGCGTATTCTCGTTCGCCAGCTCCAATGCCAGATCGGCATCGACTACGATCTTGCGACCGACCTGACTGATTGCCGGACGGATCCATTCGCTGTTCTTTATTCTCCACGCTGTGGTCGTGCTGCAGCCGAAGAGTTGCTTGATTCCGTCAAGTCCATAGACTAGGTTCTTTGGCTTTATCGGAGTCTCCTTCACTTCCTGCCTTGACTTCATTTCAAGGTATTCCTCCACTGTCATCTGCACAGTCACCATCGCATTGCTGCCACTTTCCATTCTTCCCATAATCACTGATTTTCAATAAATTTTACACTTTAAAAGCCATGTCAATCCGAGAACTGACATGGCAAATTAAACTCGTTGTTTTGGAAGCGACAAATTTTACAGGTTTTTAGCCCATTTTTCACTGTTTCAGTCTGAAAATCCATGAAATTTCAGACTTGGGACAGACTTGTGACAAGACTTGTGACAAAGTACAACTATTCCATTGATTTTCAATACGTAAGACTTGTGACAAGACTTGTACAAAATTTCAACAAGTCTTTAATACAAAAGTCACTCTGAGTCTTTGATCCTATATTCTTTTAGTATTACCCATTTACCAAGTTTACGACCTCCCTCACGACGAATAACTTCATCCTCGGTAAGTTCTTTTACATATCGTAAATCCTGTCTTCTAGTCACGCCCAAAACGACAGCTAACTCATCAATAGTGACACGCTCATCAGCTAATATCTGCATTACAATAGCCTCTTTCGCTTTAGTGACTTCTTTAGTGACATCTTTAGTGACATTCTGTTCTTTAACATTTCCCTTGACGAACGATACATCCTGTCGAATTTTGTCGACTAAGGATGTCATTTCGATCCCAATTGCAAAGTTTTGTCGTTTAGCAAGCCGTTTTTGCAAAATTTTGTCGATTAAGACACTTTTCAAATTCCCAAAGTCTCTAGATAGCGGGCTAAAAGTGTTATTTTTTGATGAGTTTAGCCCACTATCTTGGTCTTTTCCCGATTCCCCGAGATTTTTTCAGGCTTTTTCCCCGGTCTCCCCAAGATTTTAAGAGATTGTGAACGCAGTGCGTACACAACTATTCTGACCCCAAATGCTCTATACTCAGCCAAAATCGATATGTTTGATGCGATTTTGGCTGAGTATCGCCCAATTTATCATATCGAATTGCCTACGACTAGGTGGCTAAAAGAGTAAAAAATGTTCGCAACTCAGCGGAATCTATCAAATTTTTACACTTTCCGCCGAGATGCGGGCATTTTTAGGCATTCTTCACCATCGCAATCAGCGCCTTCAACTGCTCCGGAGTAAGGTCTTTCAATTCCTCCATGATATCCGGCTCGTCATTCAGCTTCAGGAGTTTTGAATTGAACTCCATCTGCTGAGAAAGAGGGAAAGCATCGATATAGCGGTTAGTGATATTGTTATCTACAGAGTGACCCATACTCTCGGAAATGTAGTTATGAGGAACTCCGGCATGAGTGAGGTTGGTTGCAAAGGAGTGTCGGCACCAAGTACAGCTCGGCTGGACTTCCCAGCCCATACTCTTGACAAGACGACGTACACGTTTCTTTATGTTCTGGTTTTCCATTGCGACACGTTTTCTCTTTTCGTCAGGGGTATCTGCACCACCATAGATCTGAGGGAAAACCAATGTTCCTTTCTGAGGCAAGGCTGCTATTTCCTTCAAGATCACCTGTAATTCCGGGATTATCGGAATTACAATCTCCATTTCACTTCGGTCCTCTGTCTTCTGACGGACGAACTGGAACGATTGCCTTCCGCTCTGGAAATAATGGTCATTATATGTCAGGTGAGCAGCATCGGCAAGATTGAATCCGTTACCTAGATACTGAACAAGGAAGAGTCCAAGGGAATAATGGGTATTTTCTCTCCAATCGACATCCCACTCCTGAGGGTATCTTTTCTCGATGAAACGGCGGTAAAGTTCCGTCATCTGCTCCACATTGAGATAGTATTTCTTACGGGTATTACCCTTCGGAATAGTCACCTTGTCACTGTCCTTACCGAAAGGGTAACCCACATGTGTAATATAGCCTTTCTTCTCGCAGGCATTCCAAATAACTCTGAAGGCACGGAAATACATTCCCACAGTCGTCTTTGAAACTCCGCTCTCCAGAAGCTTTTTCTCCCACATCCTGATGTCCTCAATCGTAATATTGAAACCAGGGCGATTTCCAATATGCTTGAGAAAAGAATTCCTTGCTACCAGATAATTAGCACAAGTTCCCAAAGGCTTTTGCCTTGCTACCGTCTCCCATACCTTAAGAAAACTCTCCGTACTGCTCTTGCCGGTAATCATAGTCTTAATCGTATTGATAGAAAGACGAGTGGTTTTACTCAAAGAAACGACTTGCTGCAGATAATCCTCAAAATCTGCAAGAAGCCTCACTTTTATATCGTAAGGCCGTTCCTTGTCTACCTGACTTGCAGCGACCCTTCCCTTACCGGTCGACTTGCATACCTCCTCATACTGCTCCCTGGTAAACTTATCGGGAAGCCTTAAATAATATCTGTCTCGATCTATGGTAAATCGGATAGCAGCAGGCATAGGTTTGCCATCACACTCACGCCTTGTATCAAGGGTAAGACTGATAAAACAATTGCCAACTTTGGTCTGTTTTAGGGACAACGGTGAAGACCGAATTTTATTTTCTTCAGAAGTCTTCTTCATAATCGCCATTTTACAGCGCTAAGATAGCGATTTTTCTCAAAAATCCGTGAACACCTCGTGAACACCAAACTTTTTATTTAAGCATTATCAGGGATTTTCACAGTTTTCGCAAAAGTATTAAATAATTGATTTACTGCGTTTTACATTTTCATAGATTTTCACGAATACCCCCTATTTACCATTCATAATCATGAGGTCCGCAGTTCAATCCTGCGTCCCGCTACAAGAAAGCACAGCAAAACGCTGTGTTTTTTTCGTTTATAGGCATCAGGTCGCCCATTTATGGCGGTGAAAGCGGCTCAGTCGCAAAAGTATGTGTTTCGCTAAATAAGTTCTACCTTTTGTACAAATAATATAAAGGTAATCACCGGCAAGACCCAGGACACGTCGCTATGTAGCTTAATTTGAGCCGCTTTGAAACCTTGGAACACAGAGAATTTCAACATAGAAGACGAGTTGGTGATTTCTGTGTTCCAAGGCCTTCATCGGCGCACCTTGAAACACAGAGGAGCACAATATAGAGAGTGAGGAGAGGGTCAATGTGTTC
>JAGKTT010000105.1 GCA_021153285.1 Bacteroidia bacterium | reverse complement strand
CTGGCAGCACAATTAATGGTTTTATTTTTCTGCTGAAGAGTAAAACCATTTACCAGTGATACATCCGGCTTGCCCGAAAGATATTGGCGAATCGATAAAGTACCTATTTGTGTTGGAGCATCAAGGCAAGGCCAGAGGTTCATCACAGACTCCTTGACAAGGCTTACAGCTACTCCTTCACCATCCGCCCTGTCAAGGACTTCAAGGATGCAGTGAACGCAGCAAGAAACAGATAGTTCTGCTATCCATATATCAGATAATCCCACCATCTTGAGTAAGGTCTCAGATGGTGGGATTAGTGCTGATTGCTATTTAATCTATAATCTGAATAGTGTGGAATAGTTATGTACTTAGCCATTATCTGCTATGTCTGTCTTTATCTGGCTGACACATTTCGTGCAATCAGTCTGAAAAGCCATGTGATATACCTGTAAAACGGTACCATTATGGTGTCGAATCCACCTATTACTTTTTCATGCTTGCCTCTTGCAATCGCTTTTATTGCAATCTTAGCACATTTGTTTACATCATACCCATTTGCCTGTCCTGGATCCATTATTCCTGTAGGTTTACCATTTCCGTCAAGTGCATTTTTCGATACGTCGGTATGTATTCGGCCTGGGATGAGTATTGTAGTCTTAATCTGAGGGTATTCAAGAGCGATAGTCTCATAGTGTTTCAAGTGTCAGTGACCTTTGAGAAATGCCTGCATTTAACAGAAGGAAATCAATCTCATGTCCCTCAGTATATATCCAGTTGACAAGTGCGTCTATAGTTTCCTGTTTTTCCATATCCACAGCACGGCAATATGCCTTTACGCCATACTTCATGCATTTATTTCTTACGGTTTCTAGCGATGCTGTGTTTCGTCCAGTCAGAATCACATCTGCACCTTTCTTTGCATACTGATATGCCATTGCTTCTCCGATACCTGAACCTCCGCCTGTTACGAGAACTTTCTTGCCTTTAAAATTTTTCATTTAGCTGATTTATTAAATTATTTTACCACAAAGTTACTCACTTTTCTAAAAATTACCTTACTTTTGCAACGAAAAAGTAAACGCATATACTATATATTGGTTTACTATATTACTGGTTATTAAAACAAATTTATATGGAGTCATTTATGATTTCTGGAATCCAACAGATAGGTGTCGGTACAGTTGACTTCAGAAAGTCATGGAATTGGTACATCGATATGTTTGGAATCGATATTAGAATTCTTGAAGATGATACAGTAGCAGAAAGAATGCTGCCATATACTGGTGGAAAACCTCAGAAACGTCATGCCTGTATAGCTGTAAACCTTCAGGGTGGAGGTGGATTCGAGATATGGCAGTACTCGGATCGTAAACCTGAGCCATGTCCTTTTGAAATAGCCGTTGGAGATCTTGGCATATTCGCAGCCAAACTCAAATGCCGCGACGTCCTATCTTTCCATAAGCACATCTCAGCTAAGTGGAACAGTTGTACCGAACCTGAAATGCTTCCTGATGGAAGTCCATGTTTCTATATAAAAGATTTATACGGCAACACTTTTCAGATAATAGAAAACAAAGAGGTCTTTATCGAACAACATCGCCTGACCGGAGGAATGGCAGGAGCTGTTATCGGTGTCACAGACATGGAACGTTCGCTCCGTTTTTATAAAGAGGTGCTAGGTTATGATACTGTGAAATGTGATTTCACAGGACCTTATAGCAACCATGACATTATGCCGGAAGCTCGAAAGCGTTGCAGAAGAGTAATATTGACTGCACCTAAACGCAAAGGTGCCTTTGCTGAGTTGTTCGGATATTCCGAAATAGAACTCGTGCAGGCCTTGGAACATACGCCACGAAAAATATATGGGGGCCGTTACTGGGGAGACCCTGGCTTCATACAGATTTGCTTCGACGTAACAGGAATGGATGCCATGAAGAAGTTCTGTGCAGAAAAGGGACATCCTTTCACAGTCGACAGTTGTCCTGACGGAGAGACATTTGATATGGGTGATGCTTCAGGCAGATTCGCATATATTGAAGATCCTGACGGAACATTGGTGGAACTTGTTGAAACAGGGAAGGTCCCGATTGTAAAAAAGCTGGGATTCTGCATTGATATGACAAAAAGAAATCCATCTAAGCCTCTTCCTAAAATCCTATTCAGGCTCATGGGCCTTGTAATGAAAGAAAAGATGAAATAGAATCACATAAAACCAAACCATATGTTTACAGACATTTTTGAACGAATAAGAAAATCAACCGGTGGACCTATTGGTCAGTATCGTGAAAAAGCAGAAGGATATTTTGCATTTCCACACCTCGAAGGGGAATTAGGTCCAAACATGAGGTTCAATGGTCAGGATGTCCTCTGCTGGAGCCTCAATAACTATCTTGGACTTGCAAATCATCCTGAAATCCGTAAGATAGATGCAGAAGCTGCCGCCAAATGGGGGCTTGCTTATCCTATGGGCAGCCGAATGATGACAGGCCAGACACACCTGCACGAAGAGCTTGAACGCCGTCTTGCTGCTTTCGAGAAGAAAGAGGCTGCTTTTGAGTTTAATTTCGGATATCAGGGCATCGTATCTACAATTGACGCGCTTGTAAACCGACATGACGTTATCGTTTATGACGCAGAAGATCACGCGTGCCTCCTTGACGGTATCCGTTTACATGTAGGAAGCAAATACAAGTTCCGTCATAATGATATTAAAGACTGCGAAAGAGTTGTTGCTAAGGCCTGCGAAGAGGCAGATAAGAACGGTGGAGGTGTACTCCTTATTACAGAGGGAGTCTTCGGTATGACAGGTGCCTTGGGAATACTTGATCAGATTGCCGCACTCAAGAAAAAATACAATTTCCGAATCATGATTGACGATGCTCACGGATTCGGTGTCATGGGTGAGCATGGACGAGGAACCTCCGAGCACTTCGGAGTGATGGACGAGATTGATATCTACATCGGAGCATATGCTAAGTCAATGGCAATCATCGGAGGCTTTGTTGCCGCTGACAAGGATATCATAGACTACCTGAAATATAACATGCGCTCACAGATATACGCAAAATCACTTCCTATGCCTATCGTGGAGGGATGCCTCAAAAGGCTGGATATCATAGATAGTCCAGAGGGTGATGCGCTCCGTGCTCAGCTATGGAAGGTTACTAGAAGTCTACAGAAAGGTTTCCGAGAG
>JAGKTT010000104.1 GCA_021153285.1 Bacteroidia bacterium | reverse complement strand
AGTCAGGATCTGAGAGTAGCCGCTCTCGTAATCCTCACGGGAAATCACGATGTATTTCATCCAGCTGAATGGAGCTGTATCAGTTTCTGTAATTATGAGGGTCTCGCCGCTTTCAAGCGCCTGACGCCTTCCGCTGCGGATCATTCTTCTGATGCCGATGATCGAAATGGCAAGATATACAAGCACCGCCAGTGCCCCGAGGGCGAATATCGAGCAGAGGATGACAGGCCATATAGGTGCGGATACTTCCGGAACCATTGCGATAGTCCCGGCAGCTTCGTCAACGATATTTTCTGATGTACCCGTCATTGCCGGAACGACGATAACCTTCTTGAGAGTGATCACGCAGAGGGGGAGTACGAACGAGAGGGCTGCCGTACTGAGAAGCACGATGCGGTTGAAACGATGGAATGTCTCCTTGCTGAGCAGCAGACGGTAGAACATATAGAACACCGCCAATGCGATTGCAGCCTTGCCTTGGTATATGAGGAATTCAGTCATAGCCTATTTATTTTGTCCGTTTTCAATCTGTTCGATGAGCTCCTTCAATTCTTCTACAGTGATCTTCTCTTCCTTTACAAGTGTAGAAACAGCACTGAGATAAGAATTGTTGAAGTAACTGCTGATGACACCTTTGAATGTCCTTCCTGCGTAGTCCTCGCGAGTAACGATAGGGTAGTACTGATACGAATTGCCGTATGCCTTGTGGCTCACATATCCGTTAGCCTCAAGATTGCGTACCATTGTAGAAAGTGTGTTGAAATGCGGCTTCGGCTCATCGTAATGTTCCAGAAGCTCACGCACGAACATCGCACCCTTGTCCCAAAAGAGATTCATTATCTCTTCCTCTTTTTTAGTCAGTTTCTTCATATCTGAAAATGTTTCTGGAACAAAGGTAACTAAAAAATCTTTTTATACAACTATTTTGTGTAGTTTATTAACTAAAAATTTTAGTTGACGGCCGACCGATATTATTACGTTTCTTCTAAAATGTTAAATGCCAGCACAATAGGGAAGTGCTGGCATTTATTATATTCTGATATGAGATGTGTGTGTTTATGGACGAGCTGGCGCATCTTTAGGTTGCACTTCGCTTACATTCATCGGCACAGCCTGGTATATCACCTGCATTTCAGCATCTGAAAGTTCTACAAGCGGTTTTCCAAAGACTTCTGCCGACACTTCCTCTCGAAGTTCCTTATAGGCTGTAGTGATAAGCTTCATTGCCTTGGTGTAGTCTTCGTATGAAGTGGCTCTGTCATTCTGGAATGTTATCATACCTTTGCTGACTCTGAACTGTCTGGTAGAACCATCTGGCATCTGAATATCTATCATTTCAATTTCCGGGCATTCAGCGCTTTCTTCCGGATTCGATATCAGTTCTTTCAGTCTTGCCAGCTCTTTCGCATATAGATCATCATTGTGAAGACTACCTTTCACGTAAGTACTTCCAAGAAACATTTCACCGTTAGGATTTACCCTCATCACGATGATATTTCTGCGATTGGTGCCTACGAGGGCATCTACTGTGGCTGGGTACATTTCGGTCTTTGGCGCAGGTGGCAGACGCTTTTCAATCGCACTGTCATCAGTCTCATATCTGACCTTCAATGCACGAGCATTTCGCAGTTGCTCCTTGATGTCAGTTATGATGCCCATAGAAACACCCTCATCTGCAGAGATCGAAACATTGGCATTGTACATTTCTTCTCCAGCGAAGTACTCGGCCACAATCTGACCTATCTCGCTGACATCTATGCGCTTTCCATTGCATATTATCGCGCTGGCATCGCCATCTTTGATAACATAGATCTGCAACGGTGCCTTGATTAACTTGTCAGATTTGAATAGAGGAACGGGATCTACTGACTTGCCATTCTGACGGACCTCAAAATGCAGGTGCGGACCAGTTGCGCGCCCTGTCGAACCGGCATATCCGATCAGTTGTCCTTTTTTAACTTTTCCTGTAATGGTTTGATCTGAGTGATCTGCATCTGTGATGATCTGGAATGTCCTGTTGACTTTCGTATCAGGACTTTCTATGCTGAGCTCGGTACAGATGTTGACCTTAGACAGATGTGCATACCTTGTTTCATAGCCATCAGCGTGTTTCAATATTACCATCAGACCATTGCTGTTGTCTCGTGTAATGGTAGAAATCTTGCCATCCGCTGCGGCATAAACCGGGTCACTTTCGTTCAGGACATAATCTATTCCAGTGTGAGAGCGTCCCGCTCTGCCGGCAGAGAATGAATTGCACATCCTTGTCAGCTTCCCACTCCTGCACTTCCTCCAAGTCCTTCTCTGCCATCCAGAAGAACGGATTGAACCAGAAGATAGAACGGAGTACCGACATAAAAAGTCGCTCGTATGAATGTCTATGTCGTACGTGACTTGCTTCGTGGGTGAGGATCTGTCTGCGCTCCTGAGGCTCATAGTTGAAGCCCATAAATATGGTCCTGATGAAAGAGAACGGAGTCTTTATATCCTCGTGTTCGGCGAGGGTATAGTCCTCTTCGTATGTGAGCTTAGACTTGCTGCGGAGCCTGTATATCCTGGCTGTGTTGTATGCGAGCAGAGCAAGTGATATGACTCCCACTAATGTGTACAGGATGGCCAGGATCAATTTCAGGTCAATTGATTTGCCTGTTATTTGGGCTGATGATTCAGGCTTTATAGCCTCGCTATTATGATTGACTGCGACTGCTTCTTCCAGATCAGCTGGAACTGCACAGAAATCGTCAAAGCTGAACACAGTCCATTCGCTGAGTCTAACCACGTTCTCAGATGGATACAACGGTACATCCATAATCGGAATTGTCACAGAAAGCACCATCGTTACAATCAGATAGGCACGGCAGATCCTGAAGCCGACTTTCTTTGCCAACATCCAACGATATAGCACCAGGAAGAGTCCGCTGCAGATCAATGATTCAACTATGAAACTGATTACTGACATCGTAGCAGGGGATTAGAATGCCTGTTTGTCTCCGTTCAATATCTTAAGAATCTCATCTGTCTCTTCAAGAGAGATTGACTTCTGCGACGAGAAGAAGTTCACCATACGGCTTACTGAGCCTTCGAAGAAGTTATCAAGGACGGTACGCATATAAGTGTTGGTGTATTCCTCCTTGCCGACGATAGGGAAGTACTCGTACGTCCTTCCGTATGCCTTGTGCGAAACGAATCCCTTGTTCTCAAGGATTCTCACGATTGTCGATACTGTATTGTACGCTGGCTTTGGTTCAGGCAGTTCAGCAAGCACGTCGTGAACAAGCACCTTCTCTTTCTGCCAGATCACCTGCATAATTTCAAGCTCAGCCTTTGTAAGCTCCTGAGGTCTCTTCTTTAATGTCTCTCCCATTATGTTTCGTCTATATTAAGTAACAAGTATGCATCGGAAAATACGGTTCTCCGAACTTCCCGATGCAAACATAAAACTAATATTTTAATATTCCAACTAAAAGATTAGTTAATTAACGAAATTTTTCATTTGGTTCTCGAAAATCAGATTTTAGGTTTCTGGACGATCCTGATAATTAAAGAAATCAGGTAAATGATAATACCGTATATAGTAGAGATCAATGACACCCTTAGACCTCCGAAAATAACGATCGGAGAAATATCTGGTGCTCTTAAAATAGCACCGAATGCCTGATATAGTCCCAAGAGAGTCCATAGGATGCTTGCAACAAGTGCGGCAATGCCGATTTCCTTTACCCAAGCCGGGAATTTCCAAGCGGAGAACAACATAAATGCAAATAGAAGTGTGATGATACTCATACCTCCGAGTCCACCGTCTACGAAGAACTGTACAAATGCAGCGTTTGGAAGAATTGATAACATAGCGATATAATTTAAGTGGTTAATTAATGTTTCTGCAAAGGTATTTATGATCAATGAATTATCGAAAGTCGAAACCCATTCTGAATCCGTCAAATCCTATTGTTGGACCTTATGAACTGGTTTCAGACCATATATTTAAAGTATTATTGATAAATTTGTGTTATGAAGATCAGAAGAACAACAGCATTGATTGCGTATTGGACGGCGGCCCTCATCATAGTGGCGATGATATTGCTCAGCTTGGATTACAGCTTTACAGAGGCATTGTTTATGTCATCTCTTTTTTCGCCAGGTGTAGTAGCCGCTAAATTTTTTCTCTCACAAGCCGAGAAGGGCGGCTCAAACAAGGCTGTCATAAACGCTGTATATATTTTCGGTGCTATCGCAGTGATGGAGTTTTTGCTTATTGTCATCGGTCACAGACTATTGGAATATATCGAAGAACAGAGTCCGTTGTATTTAGGTATAGGGGTCGCAGACATCCTCGTAAACCCTGTCTTTGTAGCAGTGATAATCTTATTGATTCTGGCAGGGGAGCATCTGGTCCGGCAAAAATATAAGGAGACCAGTGAGGTCCGTACTATTTCCTTTACTTCAGACCGTCATAAAATGATTATGAACAGCAACGAGATTTCCTATATAGAGTCCAATGACTCGGAAGTCTGGGTCGTGGCAAATGACAGAAGACGTTTCCGCAACAAGACCGGCATAAGTCAATGGGAGAATCTACTTGGAAAAGATTTCATCAGAGTTCACAGATCCTATTTAGTCAGGAAAGAATTGATTCAAGAGACCTTATATGACTCTTTGACACTTGCGGACGGTACGTCCATTCCTGTTTCAAGGAAATACAGAGATATAGTTGCATCGTTAAGTGACAACTAAAGAAAGATGCCCTGCAATTCTACCGCAGGGCACTATA
>JAGKTT010000103.1 GCA_021153285.1 Bacteroidia bacterium | reverse complement strand
CCAGTGCTATGCGGTATCATCAGACTTCCCCGAGTTTATGGGCATAAAAATAACAGAAGGACGCTCATTCCGCAAGGAAGATGAGAACAATCCGAACGGCACATTCATCTTCAATGAGGCTGCACGAAGGACATACGGATTCACTCTAGAGGACAGGGTTAGCGGACACGCGGATCAGGATGCTGCAATCGTGGGATTCTGCGACAACTTCAGCTTCAAGACTCTCAAGGAGGAGGTCACTCCGTTTGCACTCTATGTCTTCGGAAGCGAGCCTTGGTGGCATCCTTCCACAGCATTCATCAGAGTGGCTGCTGGTGCTGACTACAATGAGGTGAAGAAGGATATCGGAAAAGTCCTGAGTGAGTGGAGATATGATTTCTCACCGGATGAATGGGAGATATATTTCTTCGACGAGAACATCAACTGGACTTACAGAAAGGAAGAGTCGCTTTCACAGCTGATCAGTCTCTTCACCCTGATCGCAATCATCATCTCGCTTATGGGAGTGTTCGGTTTGGTGATGTTCGAGACACAGTATCGTCGCAGAGAGATTGCCCTCCGCAGGGTGAACGGTGCTACAGTCCAGGAGATCCTGGCAATCGAGAAATCTATATCATATAAACTAAAAATTTAAATACTCATAATGAGAAGCTATCTGAGATTCCTATCAAGAAATAAACTCTACACCGCCATCGAGGTCGTGGGCTTCAGCCTTGCATTGGCATTCGTCGTACCTATGATCAACCTGTTCACCGACAAGAGCGAAAGGTCGCATTCCCACTACAGATATGAAGACATCTATGCTGTAGCTTATATGGGAAACCTATGGACGGATATAAACTTCGGGGAGTTTGTGCAAGAGCGTATTCCGGAAGTGGAAAGAATCAGTTCGGCAATAATCAACCCAGCCAGGACATTAATTGACAAGGACTTCTTTTATTTCTTCCCATTCGAGTTCATCGAGGGTAACGAGTCATTTTTGGATTCAAGGGAAAATATTGCCGTATCGGAGAAATATGCAGACATCATTGCTGATGGTTCTGCAATAGGTAAAATTGTAAAGATCGGGGGTAAGGAATATACGGTTGCCGCTGTCTATAAGAACCATAGAAATGATATTCTGAAGGAATGCGACATACTGCAGAGCATAGCAGAAATGAAGGAACTGAGCCTGTCAGGAGGTATTTCCAACGGACAGACCTTTGTTTCATTCAGCCAGGGACATAACAGGAAAGCGATGGAGGTTAGGATCCTGGAAATTGCAGACGAGTTCAAAAAAGGAGATGAGACATATAACCAGATAAAGGAAAGCGGTGCATTCAGAGGACTGATAAGATATGACGAACTTCCGGAAAATATTGTCAACTATGGGCATTTTATGAAATGGGAGAGCATATCAATGACATTCGTAGCTATACTTCTGGGCCTGATTTTACTGGTAGCAATATTGAACTACATCAATCTCAATATAGCCCTCTCGACAACCAGAGCCAAAGAGAACGCCACCCGCAAACTGGTCGGAGCCTCACGCAGACAAATCATTGCCAAAAGCCTTGTCGAGTCATTTGCATTTACGGCAATATGCTTTATATCAGGCTATCTATTAAGCAGTCACAGCAGTTCATTCATCAAAGGTCTTCTTGCAATGACGGAATTCACAGACTTCTCAGTCGAGCCTATATGGAATTTTAAAACCATAACCGCATCAGTGGTAATAATACTCATCACTTCGGTTGCAGCTGGGCTGTCTCCTGCTCTCATAGGTTCCAGATTCAGTCCTCTCGATGTAACCAAGGGCAATTTCAGACTGCACAGCAAAAGGAGTCTGTCAAGATTCTTCATCTGTTTCCAGACCATTCTTTCTGTGGTTCTTCTTTCCGTGGTGCTTATGATGTACAAATGTTACAAAGGTACTATGGAAATAGATTTCAATTGCGATATTGAAGATGTAGTATTTGTCCGCACATCACCGGAAAACGCTGCTATAATGGTAGCCAAAGCATCTGAAAATCCTGAAATCATATCAGCCGGTCTGGCTTCACAAGTACCGGCAGAGGGACTAAGCGGAGTATTCAGCACTGCTAATGAACCTCAATATATCTTCAGCCATATAAAATGTGATCTGGGCGGTTTCCAGACATTCGGGTTCGAAATATTACAGCAATATGAAGAAGACTTTCAGGGCCTGTGGCTGACACCGTACACCCAGTCATACATCCAGCGTGACTCACTGATTCTGGACAATCTCTACAAGTTATCTGACTCAGACCGTATAGCAGGAATCATCAACGACTTCCCTGGGACGGCCCCTTTGAACAACTCCAGCATAACTCTTACTTTCGCATCTGTGAAAGACGGAGGTAGGGTCAGCGGAGCCGTATTCAAAACCACATCTGACCATAAAAGAGGATACGAGATCATCGAATCAATTCATAATGAATCAATTGCAGACGAAGTCATAGACGAGGCATCTATTCGGGTCACGCCTAGATATGTACCGGAGATTGTCAAAGAAGTCACATCACATTTCAAGATGGTAATAGAAATAATCGGCCTCGTAATGATTCTGGTAGTAATTATGTCAATGATGGGCCTTACCGGAATGAGCATACATTTCACCAACGAACGAAGAAATGAAATTGCCGTCAGAAAGATATTCGGTGCGACAGAGAGCGCTGAACTTCTCAGAAACCTCCGCTTTTATCTTATCATCACCGGAGTGGCATCTGTCATTGGAATCTGTGTGGCGGAACTGACCCGTATCCTCTTCGGACAGTTTGGCATCCAAGTCCGTAATGTATGGTGGGTCTATATTGTCTCTATATGCCTTTCATTTGCCATCTCCCTGATATCCGTCTTCTGGCAGACCCTCCTCGCAGCCCGCACTAACCCCGCCGAGACGCTTAAAAAGGAATGATGCGTAAGCGACAACCTATTAAATAGCAGACAATTAGCATATCACGGGTCGGTATTTTAGACGACCAAAGAAGATGTAAAGCGCTGAGGGACAAGCACATAGACATCACGTTCTTCTATACATTATCACTGGAACAAGCATAATTCCTATCATTAGTGTCCACTAAAAATTTATAAATAGCTCATTGAAAATACTGATAATTAGATAGTTAGGGGTAGTTTTAGGACCGAACGGTTTTGATTTCTATAT
>JAGKTT010000053.1 GCA_021153285.1 Bacteroidia bacterium | reverse complement strand
TAATCATATTGTCTTTCCTCCTTATTATTCGTGACGTGGGTCAATGTATTTAACTGCACCGGCCTCCTCAGAGAAACGGCCATATGTTCCTGTTACCTGTGCGAGAGCCTCATTAGCGTCAACGCCCTTCTTGATGAGGTCCATAAAGCGTCCGAGGTGTACGAACTGGTAACCGCAGATCTCGTCGTTCTTGTCGAGTGCGAGAGTCTTGATGTAACCCTCTGCCATCTCGAGGTAACGAGGACCCTTTGCGAGAGTACCGTAAAGTGTACCTACCTGTGAACGGAGACCCTTTCCGAGGTCCTCAAGACCTGCACCGATCATAAGACCACCCTCAGAGAAAGCTGACTGGGTACGTCCGTAAACGATCTGGAGGAAGAGCTCGCGCATAGCTGTGTTGATAGCGTCGCAAACGAGGTCAGTGTTAAGAGCCTCAAGGAGAGTCTTGCCAGGGAGGATCTCAGAAGCCATAGCAGCTGAGTGAGTCATACCTGAACATCCGATAGTCTCGACGAGAGCTTCCTGGATGATACCTTCCTTAACATTGAGGGTAAGCTTGCAGGCACCCTGCTGAGGTGCGCACCAGCCGATACCGTGAGTAAGGCCTGAGATATCAGTGATCTGCTTTGATTTTACCCACTTTCCTTCCTCAGGAATTGGTGCCGGACCGTGGTTAGGTCCCTTCTTTACGCAGCACATCTGCTGCACTTCGTGTGAATAAACCATAATTGTAACTTATAATTAGTTGTAAGTATCTCTTTTATATAGATTCCTCGATTCCCTGCGGTCACTCGGAATGTCAATCTTCTAAAATCACGCAAAGATAATAAAATTTCGCAAACTTGCTACATACTTTCGATGACTCTGCGGTTAATCGCGCCAAGCCTGTCCATATCCAGTTTCACGACCTTTCTGTCGTATGTCATAAGACCGTTCACCTCGATTTCCACATCTGTCGTCTGAGTATAGATGGCTCCGGCAAAACCGTCATCGATAAGTCCTATTAGCATATCTGCATATTTCTCATATGTATCGAGCACTTCGTCAGCGCTTTTGAACTGTACATATCCCCAATTGCGGTCAGGCTGCCACAGATGTCCTTCCACAGGCCAGCCGATACCGCCGTATTCTCCAAGGATATTGATATAATCCTTGTCATAGAGATACATTTCAGGATGCGGGTAATTATGAAGGTCGAGGATATCTCCGGAGCATTTGATAAAGTTTCCGCCTGAAGCGTAATTGATCAGACGTGTAGGATCAAGAGAGCGTGTAAACTTCACGACTTCCTCTGTATCAAACTGTCCCCAAGCCTCATTGAACGGCACCCAGCTCACGATGCAAGGGAATATCTTGAAGGCCTCTATGATCTCAGACCATTCCTTATAATAGTTGGCCTTGCCTTCTTCCGTAACCTGCGAATCTGTTCCTGAGTCATATGCGCGGTTACCCCAGACTCCGGTACTGTTGTCCGCAATGCTCGGCATATCCTGCCAGACAAGCATACCGAGACGGTCGCAATGCCAATACCAGCGTGCAGGCTCCACCTTCACGTGCTTGCGTATGAGATTGAATCCCATTTCCTTTGTCTTTTCTATGTCGAATGCGAGAGCCTCGTCAGAAGGTGCGGTATAGAGTCCGTCAGGCCACCATCCCTGATCGAGCGGTCCGTATTGGAAGAGAGGCTGATTATTCAGGAGCATACGTTTGTGGCCGGCATTGTCCCTTGCGTAGGAAATCTTTCTCATTGCAGCATATCCTTTCACACAGTCAATGGCAGCTCCATCGCGCAGCACCTTGATTTCAAGATCATAGAGATAAGGATCTGCAGGAGACCACAGCTTCATCTGAGGTACAGGAAGCACGACTTCCCTACCTTCTGCCTTCGCAACCGGAGCACCGTCGGCAAGCAGCACGACCTCGACCACATCACCTTGTTCAATGTCAGCATCCACATTTACAGCCAATGTACCTGCGTCAATATCGGAAACCGCATAGTAAGAGTCAATATAAGACGCCGGAACCGGTTCCATCCAAGCTGTCTGCCAGATACCTGTTACGGCTGTGTACCATATACCCTCAGGATTGCTGACCTGCTTTCCGCGAGGCTGGAACCATTCGTCGGTACGGTCGGTAACCTTAAGTTTCAATGTATGCTTACGTCCCTTCCCAAGAAGGTCGGTGATATCGAACGAGAACGGGGCATATCCACCTGTATGCTCACCGGCCAGCTGCTCATCCACAAAGACTTCCGCTTTCCAATCCACAGCACCGAAATGAAGGAGGATTCTCTGCCCTGTCCAATCCTCAGGAACAGTAAACTCACGTTCGTACCACAATGCATCATTCTCAGTCACAGCTCGTCCTACTCCGGACAATGCAGATTCCACAGCAAAAGGTACAAGAATGCGACCATCCATCTTTTCAGGAGAAGCATCAATCGGGGTAATGGCATATTCCCAAAGTCCGTTAAGGTTCATCCACCGGTCACGGACCATCTGTGGACGCGGATATTCAGCAAGGACGTCTGACTGGTCAAGATTCTCTCCCCAGACTGTCATAATACGGTCTCCGACAGGAGCCCACTCAGCCATAGAAGCTGTGTTGCAGGAGATTGCTGTCATTACAGCAAAAGCCGCAGCGGCTATATGTTTCAGATTCATAAATGATATTGGTTAGTTCAACGGGTAAAGTTAACAAATTGTCAGGGAAAAATGCATAATTTTGGTTATATTTGCATAGAGATTCCTTGACAAGTTCCGAATGGTACAGAAGGCGTCATATGCGACTTTGGAAGGATTCCGTAAAACAGAAATATGGCAAAGTTCAAGATAGATTCACAATATAAGCCTTCCGGCGATCAGCCGGCGGCGATAAAGGGCATCTGCGAGGCTCTGAACGACGGAGTGGATGCCGTGACCCTGCTCGGCGTCACGGGATCGGGAAAGACATTCACGATGGCCAATGTCATCGAGAAGCTTCAGCGTCCGGCACTGATATTGAGCCATAACAAGACACTTGCAGCACAGCTTTACGGAGAGTTCAAATCTTTCTTTCCTAACAACGCCGTGGAGTATTTCGTATCTTATTACGACTATTACCAGCCTGAGGCCTATCTTCCTGTGACAGACACATATATTGAAAAAGATCTGAGCATAAACGATGAAATCGAGAAACTTCGTCTTAGCGCAGCATCGGCACTTCTTTCCGGACGCAGGGATGTCATCGTGATATCCAGTGTTTCCTGTCTTTACGGCATAGGCAATCCGGCCGATTTCCACGAGCAGACCGTAAAGGTGAAGCGTGGAGAACAGAGAAGTATGACCAGACTTCTTTACCAGCTGGTGGACGCATTGTATTGCAGGACCGAGGTGGAATTCAAGAGAGGAACTTTCAGAGTCCGGGGCGATACAGTGGACATATGCATCGGATATGGTGAGAATGCCGTGCGTATCGAGTTCTTCGGAGATGAAGTGGACCAGATCTCGATAATTGATCCTTTGACCGGAGCCTTCATCGACGAACTGGACGAAATCTCCATTTATCCTGCCGGAAACTTCGTGACGACAAAAGAGCGTAGCATAAAGGCGATCAGTCAGATCCAGGATGATATGATGGCACAGTGCGAGTATTTCCACGAGATAGGCAAGCACCTGGAAGCCAAAAGATTGAAGCAGAGGGTGGAATATGATCTGGAGTTCATTAAGGAGATGGGATATTGTCCCGGAATCGAGAATTATTCGAGATATTTCGACGGACGAAGTGAGGGTATGAGGCCATTCTGCCTGATAGATTATTTCCCTAAGGATTTCATCACCTTCATTGACGAGAGCCACGTGACGCTTCCGCAGATCAGAGCGATGTACGGAGGAGACCATTCAAGAAAATCGATTCTGGTGGACTATGGTTTCCGACTCCCGGCTGCGGCAGACAACAGACCTTTGAAATTCGATGAGTTCGAGGAAATTACAGGACAGAAAGTATTTGTGAGCGCGACTCCGGCCGAATATGAACTGGAGAAATCAGAAGGCCTTGTGGTAGAGCAGGTTGTACGTCCTACAGGCTTGCTGGATCCGCCGATAGAGGTACGACCGACAGAGAACCAGGTGGACGACCTCCTGGAGGAGATCAGAGTCAGGGCAGAACTGGACGAGAGGGTTCTGGTCACGACTCTCACCAAACGTATGGCAGAGGAACTGGAGCAATATTTCACCAGAGTGGGAGTCAGATGCCGGTATATACACTCAGATGTAGATACATTGGAACGTGTGGAAATCATCGAGGACTTCAAGAACGGACTCTTCGATGTGCTGGTAGGAGTGAACCTGCTGCGCGAAGGACTTGACATTCCTACGGTTTCACTGGTGGCTATCCTGGATGCTGACAAGGAGGGATTCCTGCGAAGCGGACGAGCATTGACCCAGACTGCCGGTCGAGCGGCCAGAAACGTGAACGGTCTGGTGATAATGTATGCCGACAAGATTACGGATTCGATGCAGCAGACGATATACGAAACTGACCGTCGCCGCAGCAAACAGATGGAATACAACAAGTTACACAATATAACGCCGACACAGGTAGGAATAAAGAAGAATGTACTTCTGGAAGGCACCTCTGCTGTGGAAGGTACTACATATGGAAAGCAGGCTTGGGCGGATGTGCAGGCGGATCTTGGAGGCAAACAGAGGAATCCGCGTCTTGCGAACAGCGTCACCGGAAGGGTCAGCGCAGCCAATTCCTACGACGACCCTACATATATTCCTGACCCTACGGACCTTGGACGCGGAAGCGTCAGTGTGGGTCTGGGACACGACTCGAAGAGAGAAAGCAATTCCGCATATGTCGACGGTTATCTGCAGGCAGACCTTGCTGCCGTTCTACAGGACCCTGTGATAAGGTCAATGACCCGTCCACAGGTGGAAAAGGCAATGGAACAGGCGAAGAAGAATATGCAGAAAGCTGCTGCAGACCTGGATTTTATGGCTGCCGCGAAATACCGCGACGAGATGTGGGCCCTGCAGCAGTATCTTAAAGTATGGAGAGATTAGTTATGGACAGAGTTTACGCTTTATATCCCAGATATGATGAAAAAGGCCTGGAACTGATCAGGTCTGCATACGGCATTGCATCAGTGGCATTGAAAGATATGACCAGAAGCAACGGACAGCCGTTTATTGAACATCCCGATGCTGTCGCAAGGATTGCTTATGAGGAGATCGGATTGTCCGCTGAATGTATTGCCGCAATCTACCTCCACGAAGCCAGCCGTTTCTTTCCGGAAACCGATATAGCTTCAGGAAAGTTCGGAAAGGATGTATATACGATCGTCGACGGTCTGAACAAGATATCCACCATCAATCCGAAGGATACGCGTCTCGAAGCGGAGAACTACAAGAAACTGATCGTTTCCTACTCCCGCGACCCGCGTGTGACAATATTGAAGATCGCTGACCGTCTGGAGGTTATGCGATCTCTGGATATATTCCCGAAGCTTTCCCGCGAAAGGAAGGTTCTGGAGACAATGATGCTGTACATCCCCCTAGCCCATCAATTGGGACTGTACAATATCAAGAGCGAGATGGAGGACATCTATTTCCGTCACGCAGATCCGGAGCAATACAGGGCGATAACCAACAAGCTCAAGAGTACCGAGAGAGACCGCCAGAAACTGATGACCCAGTTCATCGAGCCACTTAAGCAGAAGCTTTCCGACGAGGGTATACAATATAAGCTGAAGGTTCGTACCAAGACTGCACTGTCCATCTACAAGAAGATGCAGAAGCAGAAGGTACCGTTCGAGGGTGTCTTCGATGTCTTCGCCATACGATTCATAATTGACTGCGATGAAGACAGGGCCATCGAGCACGCATTATGCTGGAAGGTATTCTCTTACGTGACAGAAGAATACGAATCTGATACAAAGCGTCTTCGCGACTGGATTTCGAATCCTAAGCCCAATGGATACGAATCCCTTCATATCACCGTCAAGAATAAGGAAGGAAGCTATCTCGAGGTACAGATACGTACGAAAAGAATGGATGATATGGCTGAAAGCGGACTGGCTTCCCATTGGTCTTACAAGGGTATCAAGCACGAGGCGACATTGGACAAATGGCTTACTGCAGTCCGTTACGCTCTGGAGAATCCTATCGGTTCCGAGGGAGACCCGATGGCATCCTACTATGAAGACGAACTCCTCGAAATGCCTACCAAAGAGGTATTCGTATTCACCCCTTCGGGAGAACTTAGAAAACTCCCTGCCGGAGCTACCGTTCTGGATTTCGCATTCGACATACACACGAATCTCGGAGTAAAGTGTACCGGCGGCAAGGTGAACGGCAAGGCCGTGAGGATTAACGAGAAGCTCAAGACCGGAGATGTAGTGGAGATTATGTCCGGAAAGAACCAGAAGCCTTCCCAGGACTGGCTGAATATCGTCGTGAGCAACAAGGCACGCAACAAGATCAGGCAGAAGCTGAGCGAGGCCGAGTTCAAGAAGGCTGCTGACGGAAAGGAACTTCTGAGCCGTCGTCTGAAGAACTGGAAGATGGAGATTGAGGACGAGACTATGGCAGCCGTTCTGAAGAAACTGCCATACAAGACCCTCAACGCATTCTACGCAGCCATCGGTGAAGGCGAACTAGATGTGGCCGATGTCAAGAATATGGTGGTGGAGATCAGGAATGCCGAGGTGCCAGCTGTCGATCAGGAAAAAAAGGCCGGAGGAATACTCAAGGAAAGGAACAATAACAATGACGACATCCTGGTTATCGATGCCAAGAATGTCAAGGGAATCGACTACCGTATGGCCAAATGCTGCAATCCGGTTTTCGGAGATGATGTATTCGGATTCGTGACCAGGACCGAAGGAATCAAGATCCACAGAATGTCCTGCCCGAATGCCGCCCGACTTCTCGATATGTATCCATACAGAATCCAGAAAGTGAAGTGGAGTGATAACCCCAGCACGGGCAATTTCCAGACAGGACTACGCATTACTGCCGCTCTGGAACCTTCTGTCATCAATGAAATTATGGACATCGTAAACTCATTCAGAGCTTCGATCCGAATGTTCAATGTAAGCGAGAATGAGAGACAGAGCACATACGAGATTACAATGAAGATAGCTGTTCCGAGCAATCTGGAACTCGACAAGGTTACATCTCAGATCCGCAATCTGAGGAATGTCCTGAAGATAAACCGAATGTAGAACAAACCTATACGCTGAGCATAACTCTGATTGTCATTCTGAGCGTCATACCGATTGATTGTCATTCTGAGCGAGCGCAGCGAGTCGTAAGAATCTTTATATGAAAGCAATAGACATAGAAGAAAGAGTAGCAAAAGCAAAGAGACTGTTCAAAGAAGAAGGATATAATTGCTGTCAGGCTGTAGTATTGGCATACAATGACGTTTTCGGCATCGACGATGCAGTGGCATCAGCAATGTCATCAGGGTTCGGAGGCGGAATGGGCCGTATGAGGGAGGTCTGCGGAAGTGTCAGCGGTATGGTGATGCTTGCAGGTCTTATGGCACCGGCATCAGATCCTTCGATTAAGGTAGACCGCACACGAAACTATGCATTAGTCCAGGATATGGCAGGTCAATTCAAGGCTCTGAACGGGTCAATAGTCTGTAAGGAGCTGCTTGGATTGGTCCCTATTGGCAGCAGCCAGACTGTTCCTGCCGAGTCTCCGGAACCGTCCGAAAGGACCCCTGAATATTACCGGAAACGTCCGTGCGAGGAACTCGTAGGTATTTCTGCAAGAATTGTCGGAGAAAAAATTGCAGAAATGGACAAATAGCCATAAATTTGCAAGGTTTAAAACTATTCAGATGGATTATAGAAACGCACACAAAGCTCATCCTTGGCACGGAATCAGCCTCGGCAAGAGCGTGCCCGAAGAAGTAAGGGCATTTATCGAGATTGTGCCTACAGACACAGTAAAATATGAAGTGGACAAAGAGTCAGGATATCTTTCCCTCGACCGTCCTCAGAAGTTTTCCAACATCGTTCCATCACTTTACGGTTTCCTGCCAAGGACATATTGCGGTCCGAAGATGGCAGAGCTTACAAACAAGGCTCTCGTGCGTCTTGACGTAGAAGGTGACGGTGACCCTCTGGATATCTGCATCCTCACAGAAAAGGATGTAACCCACGGAGACATCATCGTGAATGCCCGCCCTATCGGAGGTCTTCGTCTTCTCGACCACAACCAGGCTGACGACAAGATCATCGCCGTCCTCAAGAGCGACGCCGTTTATGGTTCGATGACAGACATCGATCAGGTACCGGTCGACATAATCCGACGTCTGATCCACTACTTCAGCACCTACAAGGATATCCCTGGAGAACACACCAGCCGAATGCAGTTCATCAGCATCTACGGCCCGGAAGTAGCCAAAGACGTTATCCTCCGCGCGATGGAAGACTATGACGATTACATATCAAAAAAATAAGTTCTGAGCATTCAGAACTTATTTTTTTCATTGGCCACAGAAATATGTCTATATTTGAGATATTCATCAAACTGATATGGAAGACTATATACTGAAAGAAATACGAAAGATAACGATGCTGCTGGAAGCATTGGTGAAGAAGACTGCCACACAGCCTGACGGTGGATATGACATCATCCGGCAGGAAATGCTAGAAGAGCTTGCACTGGACATAGATGAGGTCATCATATGCGAAGACCCCGTCAGGATACTGACAGAAAAAGGATTCTCCAATGAAGAAATGGATGCATTGGCTTCACTGCTCCTGTCCGTCAAAGGTTCAATGTCGATGTACCGTCAGGGCCAGGTGGAGATTCTGAACAGTCATATCAGAAAACATTTCCAGTCAGAAGGCTATCTGTCATTGGCGCTATGGCAATAAAAGATCCGACGACACCACTCAGATGAAACCGTTATGATAAAAGGGTTCCGGTCACGATTGACCGGAACCCTTTCAGTTTATCTTACGGGAAGAATTACTCTGCCTTGCCGTTTGAACCAAGAACGTTAACGATCTTGTGGATGTAGAGCTTCTTCATATTGTCACGAGCTGGACCGAGGTACTTACGTGGGTCGAACTCTGCTGGCTTGTTAGCGAATACCTCGCGGATAGCAGCTGTCATTGCGAGACGTGAGTCAGAGTCGATGTTGATCTTGCAGACTGCAGACTCAGCTGCCTTACGGAGCCAAGGCTCAGGAATACCGATAGCAGCCTTGAGTGCACCACCGTACTGGTTGATTGTAGCTACCTCGTCCTGCGGAACTGAAGATGAACCGTGGAGAACGATTGGGAATCCTGGGAGCTCCTTCTCTACGCCCTCGAGTACATCGAATGCAAGCATAGGTGGAACGAGGAGACCTGTCTCAGGATCTACTGTACACTGCTCAGGAGTGAACTTGTAAGCACCGTGTGAAGTTCCGATAGAAATAGCGAGTGAGTCGCAGCCAGTCTTTGTAACGAAGTCTACAACTTCTTCCGGCTTAGTGTATGTGTGGTGGTCTGAGCTAACCTCATCCTCAACACCAGCGAGGACTCCGAGCTCACCCTCAACTGTTACATCGAACTGGTGTGCATAGTCAACAACCTTCTTTGTAAGAGCTACGTTCTCGTCATACTCGAGGTGTGAACCGTCGATCATAACTGAAGAGAAGCCCATATCGATACAGCTCTTGCAAGTCTCGAAAGAGTCACCGTGGTCAAGGTGAAGAACGATCTGTGGGTTCTCCCAACCGAGCTCCTTAGCGTACTCTACAGCACCCTCTGCCATATAGCGGAGAAGAGTCTGGTTAGCGTACTGGCGAGCACCCTTAGAAACCTGAAGGATAACTGGAGACTTAGTCTCAGCTGCTGCTGAGATGATAGCCTGAAGCTGCTCCATATTGTTGAAGTTGAATGCTGGGATAGCGTAACCGCCATCGATTGCCTTAGCGAACATCTCCTTGGTGTTCACGAGGCCGAGTTCCTTGTAAGAAATCATAATCTTATAATTTGTTTAAAAATCGTTTCTTAATCTCAATATCTCTGCAAAAATAATTATTTTTGCGGAATATTAAAAGATAATAGGTTAAAAGATTCTTCACTGCGCTCAGAATGACAACGGAGAGGCATTCAGTATCGTCTGATGAGGCGCTATGAATGGCAGGAAATTGTGACAGTGAAGATAAAATAAAGCACAATAATGAGCAATAAGGTAGTCATATTTTCAGCTCCCTCAGGAGCAGGCAAAAGCACAGTGGTAAATCATCTTCTTGGCCTTCATCCGGAACTTGAATTCTCCATTTCAGCCACTTCAAGGGCACCGAGAGGCCAGGAACAGCACGGTGTGGAATACTATTTCTTCACATCAGACGAATTCCGCCAGATGATTTCTGAAGACAAGTTCGTGGAATATGAGGAAGTTTATGCAGGCTCATTCTACGGAACGCTTAAATCAGAAGTAGAGCGTATCTGGGCCAAAGGGCACACAATCATCTTCGACATCGACGTACAGGGCGGCGTGAATCTTAAGAGAATCTTCGGTGATCAGGCCCTCTCTGTATTCATCCAGGCACCATCTGTGGAAGTGCTCCGCGAAAGACTTGTAGGTCGCGGTACAGACACTGAAGAAGCCATAGAAAGAAGAGTGGCGAAGGCTGCATCAGAAATGGAATTCGCTGCAGGAAAATTCGACTACACTCTCATCAATGACGACCTTCAGACAGCACTCGCAGAAGCAGAGCGAGTAGTAGGAGGTTTCCTGGCAGAGTAGATTCCTCTGACAATACTATGAAGACAGCAGTATACAGCGGTTCGTTCAATCCGCTGCACATAGGCCATCTGGCCATCATCCGGCATCTGATCGAAGAAGCTGGATTTGACTGCGTACATCTCATCGTTTCTCCGAAGAATCCGCTGAAAGACGGCATCAGTGCCGACACAGGACGGGAGAGGTTCAATGCTGCAATCACCGCTGTGAACAGGCATACCGAACTGAGGTCAAAAGTCAAGGTCGATGACATCGAACTCAATATGCCAGAGCCTCATTATACCATCCGCACTCTCGACGCCCTCAGGGAAAGAGAACCGGAAAGCTCATTCACCCTCACAATCGGAGCCGACAATCTGGCCGGATTCCGCCATTGGCGTGACTATCAGCGCATCCTGAAAGAATTTGGGGTAGCTGTTTTCCCACGCACCGGCTACGACCTGACATCAATAAAAGCCGACCTGCAGAAAGAAGATCCTGAATACAGAATTACCCTCCTAAATGCAGAAATGGTCGACATTTCGTCGACCACTATCCGCGAAGCCATCAGATCCGGAAAGGATATGTCCGAATGGCTTATGTAATAAATACATCTTATCTCAACGCAAGTTCCTTAGCCTTCTCAAGTGCAGGTACAATGTGAGGATAGATGCAATCTTCCCCAAGTTCCAGATCCACACCGAACTTCACCAGCGACTGATGCACGCTTTCAGTCACACCCGAGAGAATCACTGTCACTCCTCTCTTGTGGGTACGTTCACAGAGATTGCGGAGGTTGTTTATACCTGTCGAGTCAATGAACGGAACCTTACGCATTCTGATGATACGGACCTTGGTTCCTGGTTTCTTCATCTGCTCAAGTTCCTCGAAACGGCTGGCAAGACCGAAGAAGAAAGGTCCGTCGATCTCATAGACTTCCACGCCTTCAGGAATATCGAGCCTGTCTGTATTCTCCATTGCAGCCACCTCATCATCCTCAGTAGCAGCCAGATGATGTCCCTCCAGCACAGATATGTTCGATGTCTGCATAACTCGGCGTACGAAAAGCACGATCGCAAGAACAACACCCACTTCAATTGCGACAGTAAGGTCAACGATCACTGTAAGGAAGAATGTTATCAGAAGCACAGCCACGTCTGATCTGTCACCGCGGAGAAGATACTTGAATGTTCTCCATTCACTCATATTGTATGCTACCTGAACAAGGATGGCAGCAAGACAAGAAAGCGGGATATACACTGCATACGGCATAAGGAAAAGGTAGATAAGAAGAAGAACCACCGCGTGAATTATACCTGTGAGCGGGCTCTTTCCTCCATTGTTGATGCTTGCCATTGTTCTTGCAAGGGCTCCTGTTGCAGGAATACCGCCGAACAGAGGAGTCACGATATTGGCTATACCCTGTCCGATGAGCTCGGTATTGGCGTGATGGCGCTTTCCTGTAGCACCGTCTGCTACCATCGCAGCGAGAAGCGATTCGATAGCACAGAGGATCGCGATTGTGAATGCAGGTGAAACGAGTCCCTTGATGGTCTCATAATCAAACTGAGGAGCTACAGGCTTAGGCATCGGAAGACCGTTCGCTAGTTCTGGGAACTTCGAACCGATCGTAGCAAACTCGACACCGGCAAACTTACTCAGAAGAACGGATGCAAGGGTACCTATGATAAGAGCGATGAGAGATCCCGGAACCTTCTTGGTTA
>JAGKTT010000102.1 GCA_021153285.1 Bacteroidia bacterium | reverse complement strand
ACGACAAGAGTTCTCAGATATGGAAAGTATTGCTCTCCGCCAAATTCCATATTCCACCATACCATATTGGAAGAGGCACAGTCTTCAATGGTCCTGTTTCCTCTCTGGAAGTCTCTGATTATGCCGCATATAGGGTATGAGTAACCGGAAAGAGTAACGTTCTCGGCCTTATAATCCAGTTCCATTCCTTTCAATGCTCCCTCTGTCAACCACAGTGAATTATTCGTGTGTGGGACATTCTGATTGAATTTCAGGACATTAAAGCCCAATAATCTGAATGCTGTGCTGTCTCCGTACATAACTTCCATCTGCACATCCTCTCCATTGAGGTTCATAGTCATTCCAACTCGTGAACTGTAGACAGGAGAGAACTGTACCCAGCCGACGCTTTCCACAAACGGAAGCTGCTTCAGCTCATCGACAAAGTAATCCGCACCTCTCTGTCCACCTTCAATGCTGATGATTTGATCCTTCTCATACCCGGAGTCACGTGCAAGCATATACTTGAACTGAACGAACATTGCCAATGCCACGCATAGGGTTGCTATGGTCACGACATTCTGGATACCGATGAATACTTTTCCAAGAACCATCTTTCCGTTTGTCGCAAATTCACCTTTCACCACATCAATCGGCTTGTACCTTGCCATTATCACAGCTGGAACAATACCAGCTATAAGGGAAACAAGGAATACGAAAAATATCATCAGAATAATTCCTGCTATTCCAAGATTATCTATCAGGGCAACATCCTTACCAAGCAAATCCTTTGCATATGGTCCGAATGTTTTAATCAGGAGCAGAGCCATTCCGAATGAAATGACAGTAAGAATTGACGCCTCTTTGATATATCTCAATGCAATCTCCCATTTCTGTTCGCCAAGCAGTCTTCTTGTTGCCATCTCGCTTGCTCGGAATCCGATCTGAGCTACTGTCAGGGAGATGTAGTTCAGCAATGCAAATACTAGAAGCAGAATACCAGCAGCCACGAACAGCATTATAAATCCGAAATCAATCCTTCCGACAAACGGATGATGCTGCACGCATACTCCATAATGTATCTTAGAGAATGGTGAAAGAAGAAACTTCTTCATAAGGCCTACTCGATAAAGAATGTCTGCATCCTTCAGTTTCTCCACGGCCTTTTCCTGTAGTTCTTCAATGTCGGTTCCAGGAGTCAGTCTGTAAAAGCTTGCTGCAGTACCGTTTCCTTCCGCTATCAATGCCGGATACATTGCCTTTATGTGGTGTGTTCCGTAAATGATGTCAGCATCAGGAAAGACAGACTTTTTGATGTCTTTGTATATACCTTGTATGAAAAGATCCTTCTTGTTCTCTCCTACAGTTATCTGTATGGTTTTGCCTATAGGAGACTGTTCCGGGAAGTGTGTGTTAGCAAATGATTGGCTGACAACTACTGCATCTCTATCATCCAATCCTCCCTCAATAAACGGAAATGTGAAGAAATCAAAGAAGTTATCGTCAGCGATGATAGCTTTCTGCGGGATGGTCTCACCTTCTACTGTGACTTCCAAGGCCAGACCGCTCAGGATAGATGTCGACAGGAACCTGCATACCTCCTCTATCTGAGGAAACTCCTGTGCGATTACGTCTCCCACAGTATAGCTCATTATCGAGAACTCCTCCTCGTGACCTATATAGATATTTTCAGTATTCTTGAGGTCTTTGTCATAACCTAATTCTCCGGCCACGAATGTAGCAATGAACACAACGAATGCAAGCGCCACGCTCAGTCCGACGACCTCGATCGCGGTATACAGCTTGTTTCTTGATAGGAATCTCAGGTAACTTTTCATATTTCTTGGTGGCGCTCAAACGCCTGTGTTTCAATGTTTTTCTGTGTTCTCCGTGCTGTAAAAGGGGAGTACGGAGAGGATGGTAAATCACTGAGAGTCAGGTGGCTAATGATCACCGTTTACTCTACAAAGTAGTGATATTATCTAATTGAACAAAAGCCAATGTAGTTTCCGACAATGGCTTTTGACGGTTATTCTTTCTTCAACGCCCCTGCCGGATTGGTCTTGGCTGCACGTATGATCTGCCATAGTACAGACACAAGGGAAATGAACAAAGCAAGTAATGTTGCAGTAATAAATGGCCAAGGCGTAAGTTCTATCCTATAGGCAAATTCCTCAAGATAACGTTCGCAGAATATCCAAGCTAGCGGGACAGCAATAATACTTCCTATCAGTGTCAGGACCATATATTCAGTAATATTCCGACGGGCCTCTCCAGACATCGTACTTCCGAAAACCTTTCGAATTGCAATTCCTTTTTCCCTCTCTGCAGCAAAGTATGTACTCATAGCCACCAGGCCGAGGACAGACAGAAGAACAGCAAGAACAGCAAAAATCTTCAGCAGCGTGATAGTAGAATTACCTTCTTCAAGTTCATCGACTATCATATCTTCCACATATCCGAATATCCAAGGTTCCAGATATACGCCATTATATTCATCGGAGAATTTTCGGTAAATCTTGTCGAAGGCCTCCTGTGCAGCTTCGTGATTGCCGTCTGTTTCAATGAGGATATCATTATTGTAACGACCGAAATCATCGATCGGCAGTACGATGACAGCTACTTTTGACTGTGTTATACTCTCA
>JAGKTT010000101.1 GCA_021153285.1 Bacteroidia bacterium | reverse complement strand
AGGAGTCGCAGCCTCTACCTTTGCCTTATCTTTTCCATATATCACAAGCAGACCGTATGCAGGTTTTCCGTCCTCATCTCCAGTCATAGTCCAGGCAAGATCTATCTTATTTCCTATAGCCGAAACTTCGAGATCAGTAACTTCCGACGGAGCCTTATCATTACCATAAACAAAAGCTCCATATGCATCCACAAGTCCTCCAATCTGTCTTGTCTGAGGGATAGCTGATTTGTTTGCACTTCCAAGAAGCTTATCCTTCAGCATTTCATTGGTAAATCCCGGACCACCAAATTTAGAGACGATCAATGCAGCAACACCGGACACGTGCGGACACGCCATAGATGTACCCTGACTAAAATCATACTGATTACCCGGGATAGTACTGAGGATAGATGTGCCAGGAGCGCAAATATCTACCCATTCACCATAATTAGAGAATGAGGCTTTTTCACCGGTCGGTGTCACGGCACCGACCGCAATAACACCCTCATACTCAGCTGGAGCACCATTTGGTATACCCTCATTGCCAGCAGCAAAGATTACCACTCCACCTTTCATAGGAGAGCCCGGCAGCTGGTTACCCTTGTTATCACATCCGGCAAATTTCACGAAATAATCCACAGCAGCCTTATCAGATCCGCTTATGGTTGCATTCAAGGCTTCCTTCATCTCATCACCGCTCACCACACCGTCGTGATTTCTGTCAAAACTGTATCCCCAGCTGTTCTGAGAAATAACAGCTCCGTTATCTGCTCCGTACTTGATAGCGGTAGCTCCCGGTGCCTGATCAGTGGTGCCGTCAGGATTATCAACAAAAATCTGACAAGACATCAGCTTGACTCCTTTTTTTCCCTTAGCCTTGTCACCACCTGCTATACCGACTATACCTTTCTTATTATTGTTCACTGCAGCTATTGTACCGGCAACGTGAGTGCCGTGATACCCTCCGATGATGTATGAGTTATTATTAACAAAGTTAAAATGTCCGGAACTAAGGCAATTTTCAGCAAGATCCTCGTGATTCAGATCGATTCCGGCATCTACAACACTGACAATCACATCAGGGTTACCTGTCGTATAATTATCCCATACCGGTCTGACGTTTATATCAAAACCGGGATTCGACCGATTGTAAAGTCCCCAAAGGTCTGAGGACAAATCATTGAAGTCATTGATCCTAACCTGTCTGACCGGCTCAAAGATATGGATTCCCTCTACTTCCTCGAGACTGGTCTGTGCTTTCGTCATAGGAACAGCCTGTGAATATTTGACGACATACCACCTATGAAGGCCTTCCTTTCTGGTACGTTCCTCATATTCACCGGCGTGTGGGAACAGACGGGTCATCTCAGTTATGCCGAGCTCAGAAAGAGCCAGATTCATATCAGAAGACTTCGTAACAAGCGATCCGGAAAGAGTAGCTTCTTCTACCTGAGCCGCGAGCTCCTCGCTGAGATACACTCGTGCTTCTCCATAAACAAAATTGCCGTCCAGCTCCTCTGGCAAATCCTTCGGAGTGTCCGGTACTGCAGGTAAAACTTCTTCTCTCACGCAAGAGAGCAGGAGAGCTGCCGTAAGAAAGGCAGCAAGACAATGCTTCATAAAATAAACTGGTTATTAAAGTGTAAAAGGTGGGCGGTCCGAAGACCGCTCACCTCGCTTATAAATTAGACTTGAACTACTTGGTCAAAGTACATCCACCCTGATAGAAACCGTAGATATACTGGTTATCAAATACTCCATATCCATTAACAAGAGTCATTGTACCATCTGCATTCAGGTTCATATAAATATCGGAATAAACACTTGCACCTGCATAAGTTGCTGCGTCAACTCCCATATATACACCAGGACCGGCATTCAGATCCATTCCTAATGATTGTTCGTTAGGGATAACAATTCTTCCAGTGCCGTCAGCATTAAGAGATCCTATTCCCACAAGTTCCACTGGAATACCAAGAACGTATGGATCAACAGTAGTGATAATCAGACGATCAAATTCATCTGGCTTATTAGGATCCACAATGATGTCATAGGTCAAGTTTATAGTAGAACCCGAGAATTCTTCTTTGGAAGTTCCTTTCCAATTACCAACGAATGGAGCCATTGGATGATCAAGGTCATTGATAACAACTGAAGCACGGCTCAATGATCCAAGAATAACTCCTTCTGTCAAGCTTGCCAACTCGACACTGAAATCTTTTCCTCCGGTAAACTCGCCTTCAAATGCGTTGATAGTAATCACAATATCCAAAGAGTCAGTGTCACCAAGTCGCAGCGACGAATAAAATTATATTTCTTTTCATTTTCTTACGATTTTAAAAATTACTCAGCTGAATAACCTGGGTTCTGAACAAGAGTAGGAGTGATGTTGATCTCATAAGTAGGGATAGGCCATACAAGGGTATGACTTGTTGCCGCAACTTCTCTTTCTGTATAGTCAGTTGCTGGAGTTACCATTACAATCTCCTCAGCTGCCTTCTGAGCAGGTCTTGCAGGAAGACCGTCACCCCAACGCTTGATGCAGTTGATTCTCTGACCGTCACCGACTGTCTCTCTAAGCCACTCTTTCTTAATGCTTTCAAGATCTCCTTCTGTAGGGACTGCCTTTCTCGCTGACTGTAGCTCGTTAAGAATAGTCTTTGCATCTGCCTGATTACCATCCTGAGCATAAGCCTCGGCAGCTATAAGATACATCTCAGCGATCATCAGCGGCTTACAATGGTGAGCACCATCCTCGTTATCTCCAGACTGAAGAGTAGGATTGCCGATATACTTTGTAAACATAGAGATACCATTGTAAAGAGTACCCTTAATCTTCACCGGATACATATCTACTGGGAACCAGGTCTGCTTGCGAAGGTCAGAATTGTCATAAGCATTTACGATTGTCTGTGAAGGTATGAACATTGGAGCAAAGAACTTACCTTCAGCATCAGTTGATTGTACAGTTGTATAAATTGTACATCCTACCAAACCCTCAGCTTTAGAAGCATACATACGAATGATAGATTCATTTCCGCTGTCAGTCATAAACTCCTTGTCCATATCTTCGAGAGTCGAAGAAAGAGCATATCCTGCCTCAGAGTCAATTACATCCATCGCTGTATTCGCAGCAAGTTCATACTCGTGAACATCGAGGTAATAACGTGCCTTGAGAGCCTTTACCGCATCCACAGTAGGAGCCATAGCGCGTGGCTGACCGGCAAGGTTGAGCGTACCCTCTGCAGGGTTACCGTTAAGAACGATAGTGCCATTAGCTGCCGCCTCCTCAAGAAGGGCCTCAGCCTCATCAAGGTCAGCGATGATCTGGTCATAAACCTCCTTAAGAGTCGCACGTGCCGGCTTCTCCAGCTGGTCGTATACAAGGATCAACGGAACAGAGAGCTCAGTACTTGCTGTTGCAGGGTCGTAATCAGCAGAGAAATGTCTTGCAAGAGTCAGATAGGATGACGCACGGCAGAATAGGGCCATACCCTTAAGAAGATTTGCATCAGCCATAAGAGCCTCATCCTCAATCATTCCACACTGCTCGATCGCAATGTTGTAGTTCTTGATGGCAGAATAATGACCAGCCCATATACCTTCAACATAGCTGTCGTCTGCATTGAAACCTGTACCAAGTCTATGGTAGCGTTGAAGCACTCTGTCATCACCTCTACTGTCTGCCAGCTTGATCCATAGTGCAATCCTCTATATGATGCAAGTACACCATTCTGAAACTCAGCAATGTCCCTCTTTGTAAGGAGAACCAGAGTGCCCTCCTCATAAACGATGCTTGTGGTCGGTATAAGATTAAGATCGCAAGAAGCAACCATCGTTACCGCCAGTCCACCGATAAGGATATTTTTAAATATATTTTTCATAATGATTTCAAATTAAATGTCCATCTGTTAGAAAGTCAGCTCAAGTCCGAAGAGATACTGCTTAGAGTTACCGAGACGACCAAGTGAAAGGTTGCCGGCAACCTCAGGGTCGATACCTGAGTACTTGGTTGCAGTCAGGAGATTACGTCCTGTAAATGTCACCTTAAGACCATTGAGAACATTCTGTCCTGCAAGAAGTCTCTTAGGAAGTGCATATGCCACCTGAAGATTCTTGAGACGAAGGAAGTCAGCATCCTCATATACGTGTGTATCCATCTGCATTGAATATCCCTTTGACCAATCCGGGAACTTGGCATCGGTATTCTCTGGTGTCCAGAAGTCAGCTACAGATTTGTGGCAGTTGTCACCGGCAAACTGGTTAGGGTTAGCATAGAAGTATGCGTCATTGTTGATGAGGGTCTTGCCAAGGACGTAAGAGAAGTCAGCCTGTACAGAGAAACCTCTCCAGCCACCAGCGATGCTGAAACCACCGTAAACAGGAGGAGTGTATCTCAAGCCAGTATTCTGAGTAAGAGTAGCCTTATCAAACTTCTTTGTAGTCTCCTTCATTGTAGTCTCATCAACGTTCTCACCAGGGAGATACCACATAGGAGCACCATCAGCTGGATCGACGCCTGCGTATATAGGAGCATAGAACATAACCGGCTTTCCTACCACGTATGCAAGACCAGTATTAGCGATTTCCCATCTATCAAGACCATTGAAGAGTTTTGTAACCTTTTCAGCATTGTAGTTGAAAGTGGTGCTTGCTCTCAAATAGTAATCTCTACCTCTGAGAATGTCTACTCCGATCATAATATCAACACCTCTGTTGGAAAGGCTACCTACGTTAGCTTTAAGAGAGCTGAAACCGGTAGTGTAGTTGTATGGAACGTCCATCAACATATCAGTGGTTATTCTGTTGTAGAACTCAACGTTTACATCGAGCATATCGAAGAAGCGACCGTTAAGACCTACAGTAAAGAGGCCCTGCTGCTCCCAGGTAAGACCAGGGTTGGCTGGCTGAGCAAGAACCTTCACGCTGGTATCCATATATTTGGCTGAACCAGAGATAAGACCCAGATGCTGATAGTTACCGATGGAAGCATTACCCTGAGTACCATAGCTGACCTTGAGATTAAGGTCGTTGATTGCAGATGCACCCATCATAAAGTCCTCATTCTTGATTCTCCACATCGCACCGGCAGCCCAGAATGTAGCGTTTCGGTTATTTGCACCAAAGCGTGAACAAGCGTCGTTACGCACTGAAGCATCGAAATAGTACTTATCGAGAAGAGAATATTCAAATCTTCCGAAGAAAGAAAGGAAGCGGCTCTGGCTTAGGCTCTCTGAGACACTGGACTCCTCCTTCTTACCATCCTGAAGATTTGTAAGTCTGTCATCGGTAAATCCTTTAGATTCACCGGCAAGTGAGTCAGAATAATTTGATACGCCCTCGTGTCCTGCAAGGAGTGAGAAATGGTGTGCATTACCGATATTGAAAGAATACTCCAATGTATTGGTGATAGTTGCGGCATAGCTCAAACCATAACTTCTGGACCTGGTGCCGACTCCACCACTGAACTGAGCAGAAGGGATCATTGTATAGTTATAAGTCGAGACATAGCCGTCAACTCCTGCACGTGAAGCGATCTTGAAATTCTTGAACGGCTCGATCTCCACATTGAATGAACCGAGCATATTATAGTAGTCTCTCTGCTGTGGCTGCTGATCGATGAGATATTTGGTATTATAATCGCCATCGGCCCAGAGTACTTCAGGAACATTTCCATTCTCATCAACTGCAGGGATAAGAGGGTTCTTCAAGTAAGAGAGACCACCATAAGGGTTATTTGAAGTGCTGCCTGAATTTCCCCAGAAACCTGCACCTGAAGTCTGCTCCATTGAGAATGAGAAATTCATACCCATCTTGAGCCAATCCTTCGGACGACCCTGAACGTTAGAACGTACAGTGTATCTGTCATAGAAGTTACCGAACGCAGTACCTCTCTGGTGGTACTGTGAAGCACCGATCATATAAGCGACCTTTTCTCCACCACCTTCTACAGAGATATCATTCTGGAACTGAGGGAGTAACGTAAACGACTCCGTTCGCAGCACGTGAACCATAGATAGATGTCGCAGAAGCATCCTTGAGGATAGAGATAGATGCGATATCATTAGGGTTCATCGACATTACGGAAGAGCTTGAAGCCTGAACTCCGTCGATGATGTAAAGAGGAGCTGTGCTTGATCCGAGAGATCCCATACCGTGAAGCTGCATAGACACGTTGTTATCACCGGCAACACCACCAGTAGTCATAACGGCAAGACCTGCCACCTGACCCTGAAGGGCATCAAGAGCTGATGATGAAGGCGCGTTCTTAAGAGCGTCAGACTTGACTGTAGTCACCGATCCTACCATTGTTCCGACTTTCTTTGCAGAACCGTAGCCGACAGCTACAGCAGTCTCAAGCATTTCGGAATCAGTTGGAAGGTCACAGTTGATCTTAGCCTTTCCATCGACAAGAATCTCTACAGTTTCATATCCTACAGAAGAGAATACGAGGATTCCATTCTTGGATACTGTAATAGAGTACTGTCCGTTAACGTCAGTGTTGACTCCGTTCATTGTACCTTTTTCGTGAACTGAAGCGAAAGGTACCGGTTCGCCTGTGGAGGCGTCAGTCACATTTCCAGTGACTGTCAGATTCTGGGCAAAAGCCACAGAAGTGATCATCACTGCTAACGCTGTGAGAAATAGTTTAATTTTTCTCATAGTAGTTACTTTTAGTTGTTAAACATAAATAATTGAATTTTCACTTCTTAGT
>JAGKTT010000100.1 GCA_021153285.1 Bacteroidia bacterium | reverse complement strand
ACACCGGACTGTGCTTTGTAAATCAGGCAGCAAATATTAACGTTTGCTGAACTGGAAGCGTCTACGTGCACCAGGCTGACCAGGCTTCTTACGCTCGACTTCACGTGCGTCACGAGTAAGGAATCCAGCTGCCTTGAGGGCTGAGCGATAAGCCTCCTTGTCGATCTCGCAAAGTGCGCGAGAGATACCGAGTCTCAAAGCCTCTGCCTGGCCTTTGATTCCACCTCCGTCGAGGTTTGCCTTAACGTCAAACTGAGCTGTAGTGCCTGTAACCTCGAATGGCTGGTTCACGATGTAACGGAGAGTGTCCTCTTTGAAATACTCATTGAGCTCACGGCCGTTGATCACGATGTTACCTTTACCAGGCACAACATAAACGCGAGCGACTGCTGATTTACGTCTTCCAAGGGCGTTTACTACTTTCATGCTCTGCTTAAATTTCGTTTAAAGTGATTGTTCTAGGGTTCTGTGCCTGGTGTGGGTGCTCGTTACCTGCGTAAAGATACAGGTTGTTAAGGAGCTTTGAACCGAGGCGATTCTTAGGAAGCATACCCTTTACTGCCATCCTTAAGACTTCAGTAGGCTTCTTTGCCATAATCTCCTTAGGAGTAGTGAAACGCTGTCCGCCTGGGTAACCAGTGTGACGTACGTACACCTTGTCAGTCATCTTCTTACCAGTGAATCTAACCTTATCCGCGTTGAGAACGATGACATTGTCACCGCAGTCCATATGCGGAGTGAAAGATGCCTTGTTCTTACCACGAAGAACGAGAGCAAGTCTGGCAGCAAGACGGCCTACTACGAGATCAGTAGCATCGATCACAACCCACTCCTTCTTGATATCACCTGCCTTGAGGGATACCGTTTTGTAGCTCTGTGTGTCCATCTTGTACTGTTAAATAAATGGTTAATACTTAATTAATTAAATCTAAAAATTGCGATCCCTACACTACATAGGGGGTGCAAAGATAGAAATAATTTTTCTTTTGGCCAAATTTTCCATATAATCACCTAAAGATAAGATTTCCGGCCGCAAACAGGTGACGAGCATATATTATATAGAAAGGACGTTCAGTACGTTGATAAGCTCGCGGTCGATCGGCTTGTCGATACGTATGGCCTTATTGAAAGGCACATATACGATCTGATCGTTCTTGACTCCGATCATCACATTGCGCTGTCCATCCTTAAGTGCCTCGATGGCAGCCACACCAAGACGGCTGGCGAGGATCCTGTCATTGGCAGTAGGGATACCTCCGCGCTGAAGATGGCCGAGGATAGTCACTCGAGCCTCATATTCAGGATATTCGTGAATAAGGCGGTCAGCATAATATTGAGCTCCTCCTGTACCGTCCTTCTTACTCTCGGAAACCAGAACAATCGAGCTGTTCTTGCTCTTGCGCACTCCCCTGCCGATGAATGTGGCCAATTGGTCCACATCAGTCCTGTCCTCAGGTATGATCGCAGCCTCCGCTCCTGTCGCAATCGCAGCATTCTGAGCAAGGAAGCCGGCATCACGTCCCATCACCTCCACAAAGAAGATACGGTTATGCGAATTGGCCGTGTCGCGGATCTTATCCACACATTCCATAATTGTATTTAGCGCCGTATCATAGCCGATGGTCGTGTCAGTGCCATAGAGGTCATTGTCGATCGTACCAGGAAGTCCCACACAAGGGATGTCGTATTCAGAAGCAATCACCTGAGCTCCGGCTAGAGATCCGTTGCCTCCGATGACAATAAGGGCATCGATTCCGTGAGCCTTAAGATTCTCATATGCCTTCGCACGACCTTCCTCTCCCATAAAACCCTTGCTTCTGGCAGTACGTAGGATTGTACCTCCGCGATTGATCGTGCCGCTTACACTTTCGGACGTAAAGTCCTTGATTTCATTGTTGATCAGTCCTTCCCAGCCTCTGTAGATTCCCTTGACCTTCCAGCCGTTATAAATCGCTGCTCGCGTCACAGCCCTGATGGCCGCATTCATTCCGGGCGCATCACCTCCTGAGGTCAGCACACCGATCGTATTGATTCTTGCCATATTCTATAAAAATTCAATTGTGGCAAAGTTACAAAATTTCCACCAAAACGAAAGATGCGAACTGTAACTCGGCATTCCGGAATATTTTGTATTTTTGCAGATTGTATGAAGATAGGAAATTTAGATTTAGGAGATAAGCCACTGTTTCTGGCACCGATGGAGGATGTGACCGACGCATCCTTCAGGTTCATATGCAAGGAGTTCGGAGCCGATATGATGTACACAGAGTTCATATCGTCGGACGGACTGATACGTGACGCACGCAAATCTCTGGAGAAGCTGGTGACGTATGACTATGAAGCTCCTATCGGCATACAGATCTACGGAAACATTCCGGAAGCAATGGTGGACGCAGCGAAAATGGCTGAACAGGCTGCCGAGATATCATCACAGCTGGAAAGCGTGAAGGGAGTGCCAGGAGCCGGCCACGGAGCCGATCTGGTGGACATCAATTTCGGCTGTCCGGTAAACAAGATCGCCCGCCGCGGAGCCGGATCGGGAATGATGAGAGAGCCTGACAAGATGGTGGAAATCACCAGGCAGGTAGTGGAAGCAGTGAAGCTGCCTGTGACAGTCAAGACCCGTCTGGGATGGGATGAGGATTCGAAGATCATTGTAGAACTGGCAGAAAGACTTCAGGATGTCGGAATACAGGCTCTTACTGTCCACGGACGCACCAGATGTCAGATGTACACCGGCGAAGCGGACTGGACTCTGATCGGAAAGATTAAGGAGAATCCAAGGATGCATATCCCGATCATCGGCAACGGTGACATAAATTCCCCTCAGAAGGCTAAGGAATATTTCGACCGATATGGGGTGGACGGCATTATGATAGGGCGCGCCACATACGGACACCCTTGGATATTCCAGGAAATAAAGCATTATCTGAAAACAGGAGAACTCCTGCCACAGATGAGCGTAACAGACCGAGTGGCACTGGCTAGAAGACATCTCGCCAAATCACTGGAAATCAAGGGAGACCGCGTCGGCATATTGGAAATGCGCCGTCATCTTTCCTGCTATTTCAAGGGGCTTCCCGATTTCAAGGAGACCCGCCTTAAACTGGTGACCATCAATGACCCGCAGGAACTTTTCGCGACATTGGATTATATAGCCTGCAGATGGGGCGACGAAGCGCCTGAAATCAAGAGCGTTTACGGATTATAATTATTATCTTTGCAGTTTCTAGTGTAGTAACCTATGATTGACAAGCTTATTCTCTTTCCATATTGGCTGACCCTCAAATGCAGGCACGCCTTCTACAATATCGGCCTTTTCAAGTCGCACAAGGCTTCTGTACCGACAATCTGCGTAGGCAACATAACCGTAGGAGGTACAGGAAAGACTCCTCATACGGAAATGATTATCAGGATGTTGCTTGAAAGCGAGGAGTGGGGCGACAAGAACATCGCCGTGCTATCAAGAGGCTACAAGAGAAGAAGCAAAGGATTCCAGCAGGTCACCGTAGACGGCACCGCAGAGGATTTCGGAGACGA
>JAGKTT010000052.1 GCA_021153285.1 Bacteroidia bacterium | reverse complement strand
ATGGATTTGACATTGAAAGTATGGCGTCAGAAAAACGCCAAGGCAAAAGGACATTTTGAGACCTATCAGGTTAAGAATATTTCCTCTGACAGCTCTTTCCTCGAGATGCTCGATATCCTCAATGAGCAGCTTATTGCTGAGGGTGCAGATCCGGTAGCTGTCGAGAAGGGATGCAAGAGCAGCGGTCCTGTATCATTCGATCACGACTGCCGTGAGGGTATCTGCGGAGCTTGCTCGCTCTATATCAACGGCCGTGCACACGGACCAGACGATGAAGTGACTACCTGTCAGCTTCATATGCGTAAGTTCAAGGATGGCGATACTATCACTATCGAGCCTTGGAGAGCAAAGGGATTCCCAGTTATCAAGGACCTCGTTGTAGACCGTCAGGCTTATGATAAGATTCTTCAGGCTGGTGGATACGTATCTGTAAGAACCGGCGGTGTTCCTGATGGAAACGTTATTCCTATTCCTTACGAGAAGGCTGAGGAGTCTATGGATGGTGCAGCTTGTATCGGTTGTGGTGCTTGTGCTGCTACTTGTAAGAACGGTTCTGCAATGCTCTTCGTTGCAGCTCGCGTAAGCTCACTCGCTCTCCTTCCACAGGGTAAGGTAGAGGGTGCAAAGCGTGCAAAGGCTATGGTGGCAAAGATGGACGAGCTCGGTTTCGGTGCTTGTACCAACACCAAGGCTTGTGAGATGGAGTGCCCTAAGCATATCACTGTCACTCACATCGCACGTCTTAACCGTGAGTTCCTCTGCGCTAAGCTTCAGGACTAATCACTTGACGTGATATCTATACAGGGATGGCCGGAAGGTCATCCCTTTTTCGTATATTTGCGTCATCGTGACTATACGAAAATATAAATATATAAAACTATGAAACGTATCTGTCTTCTTCTTATGGCGTTATTTGCTGTCTCTGCTTATGCTGAAAATGCTTCCTGGCTTCGTTATCCATCCATTTCCCCAGATGGAAAAAGTGTAGCTTTCTCTTATAAGGGAGATATTTACATTGTGGATTCAGAGGGTGGAGAAGCCCGTCAATTGACTTCCAATACCGCATATGACTATTCTCCGCTCTGGTCACCTGACGGTAAGACATTGGCTTTTGCATCGGACAGATACGGAAATTTCGACATTTTTACAATTCCTGTCAATGGGGGAGTGCCTTTCAGAGTGACCACTCATTCCGCTAAGGAAACCCCTTGGACTTTTACTCCTGACGGAAAGAATATATTGTTCACAGCAAGAATTCAGGACCCGGCTGCAAGTGCTTTGTTTCCAAAGAGTTCAATGACTGAACTTTACTCTGTAAGTGTCGTAGGAGGAAGGTATGAGCAGGTGCTTGCGACTCCAGCGGAAGAGGTGTCCTTTATAGGAAATGACGGTTCTTTCGTCTATCAGGACTGTAAGGGTGGTGAGAATGTCTGGCGTAAGCATCATACGTCATCCATAACAAGAGATATCTGGATGTATGACGGTTCGAAGCACGTGAAACTTACTTCATTTGAGGGTGAAGACCGCTCTCCAAGGGTCTCTGCTGATGGAAAGACTGTATATTTTATGAGTGAAAGGGACGGAAGTTTCAATATATATTCATTCCCGGTGGATAATCCTCAGAATGTAAATCGTGTAACTAAGCATAAGACTCATCCTGTACGTTTCCTGACTGTTTCCGACAATGACGATCTTTGTTATGGGTATGACGGAGATATCTATGTCAAGAAGGCAGGAAGTGCTTCGAAAAAGCTTATTGTTGCAGTTAATTCTGACAAGAATGACGATAATCTGGCAGAACTTTCTGTTTCCGGAGGAGGGGACAATGACCTCTCTGCTGATGGAAAACAGATTGCCTTTATCAGCAGGGGAGAGGTGTTTGTAGCTTCTACTGAATACAATACGGTGAAGAAGATAACAGATACTCCGGAGGCTGAAGCTGATGTGGTCTTTTCACCTGACGGAAAGACTCTTGCATATGCATCGGAAAGAGAAGGAATATGGAATATCTACACTGCAGAACTTGTACGCAAGGAAGATATAAGTTTCCCATATGCTACTTTGATTGAAGAAAAACCTCTTTTCAAGAACAATAAGGTAGATCGTCGTGCACCTGTATATTCCCCTGATGGAAAAGAGCTTGCCTATATAGAAGATAGAGACAGGCTTATGATTATGAATCTGGAAACCGGCAAGACCAGACAGATTACTGACGGAAGCCAGTGTTATTCCACTACCGGATCTTTTGCTTACAGCTGGTCACCGGATGGAAAATGGATTCTTATGAGTTATTGTGCCAGAAATCACTATCCTTATGACGATATAGGTATCGTCAGCACCAAAGGAGGCGAGCCAATGATCAATCTTACTGAGAGCGGTTACACAGACAGTGCACCTCAGTGGGTGCTGGGAGGTAATGCAATTCTTTTTGCATCAGAACGTTACGGTATGAGAAACCACGCATCGTGGGGTACTCTGGAAGATGTTATGATAGTTTTCCTGAATCGTAAGGCCTATGATGATTTCAAGATGACTAAGGAGGAAAGAGAACTTCAGAAGCAAATTACCGGACTTTCAGAGGAAAAGAACGAAGATAAAAAGGATGATAAGAAAGATAAGGTAGAAGATATCGTTGTGGAGCTTGATGGAATAGACGAAAGAATCATCAGACTTACTCCGACTTCTTCAAACCTCGGTTCTGCAGCATTGAGCAAGGACGGTACGGTACTTTATTATCAGGCATCGTATGAAAGCGGAATGAATCTTTGGAAATATGATCTCGAGAAGGGTACACCTACTAAGATAGGTTCTGCAAGGGGCAGGATGAAATGGGATGGTAAGCAAGGTACTCTCTATGTGCTCGGAAGCCGTTTCTCAAAGATGAAAGATGGTGGGAAAAGCCTTGAAAACATAACTGTAAGCGCTGATATGGTGATGGATCTCGCTGCAGAGAGGGAATATATGTTCGATCACGTATATCGTCAGGAAAAGGAGCGTTTCTACAATGAGAAAATGCACGGAGTTGACTGGGAAATGCTCACTGCAACATATAGAAAGTTCCTTCCTCATATAAACAATAATTATGATTTTGCTGAGCTTTTAAGCGAATATCTCGGTGAATTGAATGTCTCCCATACCGGAAGCGGTTACAGGGCCCCTGCGACCCGGGAAAGTGTCTCTACAGCTAATTTAGGAGTATTTTATGATTGGACCTGGCAGGGAGATGGACTTAAAGTGGCTGAAATCGTCAAAGGTGGTCCTTTCGACAAGGCTTCTTCTAAGCTCGCGGCAGGCGATGTAATCACTTCCATTGACGGAGTGCAGATTAAAAAAGGTATGGATTTCTATCCGCTTCTGAACCGTAAGGCAGGGGAACGTACACTTGTTGGTATCACCAAAGAATCCGGAGAAAAGACCGATATGGTGGTAGTTCCGGTCAGTGACGCTACTTTCTCAACTTTGCTTTATAAGAGATGGATCAGACAGAATGCTGATAAGGTTCAGAAACTTTCCGGAGGCAGACTCGGATATGTACATATAGAGAGTATGAATGACGAGAGTTTCCGTACCGTATATTCCGATATATTGGGACGTTACAATAATTGTGACGGTATCGTGATCGACACTCGTTTCAATGGTGGAGGACGCCTTCACGAAGATATTGAGGTGCTTTTCAGCGGAGAAAAATACCTTACTCAGGAAATACGTGGCAAAGACGCCTGCGATATGCCTTCCCGCCGCTACAACAAAGCCTCAATAATGATAATCGCCGAAGCCAATTACTCCAATGCCCACGGTACCCCTTGGGTCTATAAGCATAAGAATATGGGTCTTCTGGTAGGTAAACCGGTTCCGGGAACAATGACATCAGTGACTTGGGAAACCCTTCAGGATCCTACCCTTTATTTCGGTATCCCTGTAGTAGGTTACAGAAAAGCAGACGGAACCTACCTCGAAAACGACCAATTGCACCCGGATATTGATGTAGAAAACACTAAGGAATTAGTCGTGACAGGCTGCGACCAACAGCTCGAAGCAGCCGTTAAAGCCCTCCTGAATCAGATTGATAATCAGTAAGTTGTAATTTCTGAGAGACCTTATTTGTTAGCCGTATTTGATGTTTTAAATATCGTATATATAAGGTAATAAAATAGCTAAATAGGCAGAATGATGGAGATGACTTGCCACCCCCGGCTAGGGGGTGCCCGACCAAAGGGAGGGCGGGGGTCATCAGAATCATCTGCCTATTTAGCTATTTTATTGTATTTATTTATTTTCTGGAATTTAAGGTATAAAAAAATGAGGACCGTGCCACCCGCGGCACGGAAGCGGGGGGACCACAAGCGTAGCGCAGTGGTGGGGTGAGCGTAGCGAACGTCCGAATTTTTATACCTTAAATTCTAAATTAGTTTTACCAAAGGAAATTATCGAAAGGATAACGGCCGGCGTGAATCTCAGCTACCATCTTATACAGATCACCGCGAAGCTTGTCGATACCTATTTTCTCTCGAGCTGAAATAAATATGCAAGGAGTGTTTTCCTTCGCTATCCAGCTGTTCTTGAACTCTTCCAAAGTATAATTTATCTGCTTCTTAGGCTCGAGTGAAAATTCATCATACTCTTCGTATCGGTATGCATCTATCTTATTGAAAACTACAAATATAGGCTTATCTATAGCCTTTATATCCTTCAGAGTTTCCTCCACCACCTTGATATGCTCCTCGAAGTTAGGATGTGATATATCCACCACGTGCATAAGGATATCAGCCTCACGCACCTCATCCAATGTACTCTTGAATGCTTCTACCAGCTGATGAGGGAGTTTCCTGATGAAACCTACTGTATCGCTGAGCAGAAAAGGAACATTCTCGATAACCACTTTACGTACAGTTGTGTCAAGTGTAGCGAAGAGTTTATTCTCTGCGAACACATCGCTCTTTGCAAGCAGATTCATAAGTGTACTCTTACCCACATTAGTATAGCCAACGAGTGAAATACGCACCATAGAGCCCCTGTTTCCACGCTGTGAAGCCATCTGCTTATCTACCTTCTTAAGCTGCTCCTTAAGTCTTGAAATCTTGTCCTGGATTATACGACGGTCGGTCTCTATCTGAGTCTCACCCGGACCACGCATACCGATACCTCCCTTCTGTCTCTCAAGGTGTGTCCACATTCGTGTCAATCGTGGAAGAAGATATTGATACTGAGCAAGTTCCACCTGCATCTTTGCATATGCAGTCTTCGCTCTCTGAGCAAAAATATCAAGGATCAGATTAGTTCTGTCAAGTATGCGTATGTTAAGCTCTCGCTCAATGTTTCTCAACTGAGTAGGGGAGAGCTCATCATCGAAAATAACTACTTCTATCTCATTTTCTTCGATATATTCCTTGATTTCCTGAAGTTTTCCGCTGCGAATATATGTCCTTGAATCAGGTCTGTCTACTTTCTGAATAAACTTCTTTACTCCTATTGCTCCCGCTGTTTCTGCAAGAAATTCAAGTTCGTCAAGATATTCCATAACCTGACGTTCTTCGTCTCCTTGTTTTATTACACCGACGAATACTGCCTTTTCGTTATGCTGTTCTGCTGTAATTTTTGCCATAAAATTTAATTAAAATAAGTCCGGTCAATTATATTGATCGGACTTATCATATATTTGTAAATTAAATAATTATCTAAGCTGGAAGATAACTGGGAAGGTATAGGTTACAGGAACTGCACGGTCTCTCTGCTTTCCTGGCTTCCACTTTGGTGACTGTGATACTACACGTACAGCCTCCTTATCAAGTGATGGGTCAACACCACGGAGAACCTTAACCTTTGTAACTGAACCGTCCTTCTCTACTGTAAACTGGAGAGTTACACGACCCTGTACACCATTCTCCTTTGCAATCTCAGGATAAACGAGTCTCTGGTTCACCCATTTTGAGAACTGGTTAGCGTCACCACCCTGGAATGAAGGCTTCTCCTCAACGAGCTGGAATGGAATAGCCTCTTCTTCTACAACTTCCTCTTCTACCTCTACATAGTCCATAATCTCTACTCCGAGGCTTGCATCATCCTCAAGATTCATAAACATATCGTCATCAAGCTCGATTTCGTCGTCTACGATGTCGATCTGGTCAGAAAGAATTGGAATCTTAGGTGCTGCCGGTGGAGGTGGAGGAGTTTCCTGAGTAATAGGAATGATCTCTTCCTCGAGAACTACCTGAGTATTGTCATCGAGAGTAGCAACGTTTGTCTCCTTGCTTGTCCATTCAAATGCGAAAAGGGTAATTGCAAGAGAAATAACGAGTCCGATCTCTACGAATAGAAGCTTCTTGTTTTCCAAGTTAGCTTTTTCTGATTTTTTGATCTCCATATTGATTGTTAGTTTTTATATTCCATTTTGCCCGGTAAAGTTAGAAATTATATTTTTTATTTCAAACTTTTTATGCTTTTTGTAGATTTGCAGAAAATTATTTGATATGATTTCTTACTATTTCGAAGATACTGACTTCGTTTTCAAAGGAAAAACAGCTACAAACCGCTGGCTCAGACTGGTTGCCGAGAGTGAAATAAGACGTATTTCAAATATCTCCATTATTTTCTGTTCAGACAATTATATATTGGATGTAAATCAGAAATATTTGCAGCACGACTATTTTACCGATATAATCACATTTGATTATTGTGAAGGCGATAAACTTTCCGGTGATCTTTTCATAAGTGTAGATTCTGTCCGTGAAAATGCTCTTGAGTATGGAACTGAATTCAAAGATGAATTGAATAGGGTCATCGTTCACGGTCTTCTTCATCTTATCGGTTATGACGATCACTGTGATGAAGACATTGCTCAGATGAGAGCAAAGGAGAATTATTATCTTTCTTTGAGAGAACTTGTATAATATATGAATAAATTCTATGATGTAATTGTTGTAGGTGGTGGTCACGCAGGCTGTGAAGCTGCAATGGCTGCTTCTCGTATGGGTTCTTCTGTGCTTCTTATTTCAATGGATATGAACAAATATGCACAGATGTCTTGTAATCCTGCTATTGGTGGAATAGCTAAAGGACAGATAGTCAGGGAAATAGATGCTTTAGGAGGCTATACTGGCATTATCACTGATGCCTCTACTCTTCAGTTTAGAATGCTGAACAGATCGAAGGGACCAGCTATGTGGAGTCCTCGTGCGCAGTGTGATAAAATCCAGTTTTCCCTGTACTGGCGAAAAATACTCGAAAGTGCCTGTAAATTAGACCTTTACCAAGATTCTGTGACCAGTTTTCTTTTCGATGGTTCGAAAATTTCGGGCGTATGTACGACTACTGGAGCAATATTTAATTCTCAGACAGTTATTCTCACCGCCGGAACCTTCCTTGATGGTCGTCTTTTCATCGGTCGCAATATGTTCGAAGGAGGTAGGATTGGTGAACTCCCTTCTCACGGTCTTACTCACCAGCTTGTAGAGATGGGAGTCAAGACTGCCAGGATGAAGACAGGAACTCCGCCGCGTATAGATATTTCATCAGTAGATACTGCAAAACTTATACATCAGTTCGGAGACGAAGATCCTGAAAAATTTTCATATCTCCCATTTCTTTCGACAGCGCAGAACGGAACTCCGCAGATGCCTTGCTTCGTAGTTCATACCAATACTGAAGTTCACGATATCTTGAGGAGTGGTTTCGGTGACTCTCCTTTATTCTCCGGAATGATTACAGGTATCGGTCCTCGTTATTGTCCAAGCATTGAAGATAAATTGAGAACTTTTGCTGATAAGACAGAACATCAGCTTTTCCTGGAACCGGAGGGTAGGGGAACTAACGAATATTATCTGCAGGGATTCTCTTCTTCTCTTCCGCTCAATATACAGATGGAGGCTTTGCATAAAATAAAGGGTTTGGAGAATGCAAAGATTTTCCGTCCTGCATATGCTGTAGAGTATGACTATTTTGATCCTACCCAGTTGAAACCGACTCTCGAACTTAAGAATATCGAGAATCTCTATTTTGCTGGTCAGATTAATGGAACCACTGGTTATGAGGAGGCTGCTGCACAGGGATTGATAGCTGGAATGAATGCACATCTTAAAGTTGCAGGAAAAGACCCTTTCATCCTGAAAAGAGATCAAGCTTATATAGGTGTTCTTATAGATGATCTTATAACCAAGGGTGTCGATGAACCATATAGGATGTTCACATCGAGAGCTGAGTATCGTACACTCTTGAGACAAGATAACGCAGACTTCAGGTTGACACCTATATCTTATGAAGCTGGATTGGCAGATAAGTACAGGTATGATTATACTATGCGTAAATATGAAACTACTTCTGATTTGGTAGAGTTTTTTGATAAGACTCCTCTCAAGCCTGAAGTTGTAAATCCTTATCTCGAATCTGTCTCATCATCTACAGTGGATTCACGAAAGAGAATTTCTGATCTTGTATCGCGTCCCCAGGTTAAATTATCTGATATTTTCGAAATGGTTCCACGTGGAACTTTTTTAAAGAATAATATAGATATTGAAGCATCTTTTGCTTCTCCTTTGTCTGGTTTATTATCCGATGATGTACGGTATTCTGATCTTTTGAGGTATGGTAATTATCAATCTTTGGCTGGACAATTTACTGAAAATACTGAAGTGTCTTACAAAGATGCAGCCTATGTTTTAAAATTCAATACTGAATATCCGGTCTCGGATCTTGAATCATCATTTATTAATAATAAGGTAGATTCCAATTATAGAAGAGAGATTCTGGATTCTTGTGAAATTGCTATTAAATATAAGGGATATATTCAGAGGGAGCAGCAGATGGCTGAAAAGATAATGAGGCTGGAAAATCTTTTAATTCCTGAAGATTTTGATTTCGATAAGGTAGAAAGTCTCTCTATTGAATGTCGGCAGAAATTAAAGAAATATGCTCCGCGCACAATAGCGCAGGCTTCGAGAATATCAGGAATTTCTCCTGCTGATGTATCTGTGCTTCTAGTTTATTTCGGAAGATAAATGTAAAGGTGTTCCACGTGGAACACCTTTACATTTTTATAGAAGTTTCAAAGATTGTTTTATTATATCTTCCAGACTTGCTGATGGATTACCTTTGAGTATTGCTGATACGGCTTTGTTGACATTGGCTTTGGTGAAGCCCAGCATTACTAAAGCGGTTGTAGCTTCGTCTGCAGCTGGATTTGAAGAAGGGGAGAATAGAGCAGGAGTGTCGCTTCCGCCTCCCTTTACGACCTTGTCTTTTAATTCAAGGATAAGCCTCTGGGCACTCTTGGTTCCGATACCTTTTATGCTTTTAATCTTATTTATGTCTTCTGCAATAATCGCATTTCTTATCTCATCAGAGGTTAATGAGGAAAGCATCATTCTGGCTGTAGATGCTCCTACACCAGATACACTGATCAGAAGTCTGAAGAGTTCTCTTTCATCTTTAGTATAGAATCCGTAATATAGTTCTTCGTCTTCTCTAAGATAGTGATGGATGTAAACTTTGGCATCAGATTTACCGTTCAGTCCTTCATAAGTCTGAAGGGAAATCAGAATCTTATAACCTATGCCATAACATTCCAGGACGACTTCTGTAGGATTGATTTCTGCTATGTTTCCTTTTATATAGTCTATCATATTGTTGTTTTTTATTGTCTTTTCCTTTTTACAGACCATACAAGGTGATCTGAGTGCAAAAATATGATAATAATCTGTAAAAGAAAGATTGTTTTTGCTAAATTTGCGAGTTATTTGCACTATAGTAAGATATGAATATTATTGACATAAGGTCTAAGTTTCCGACGCTTTCCAGAAAAGTGTATGGAAAGGATCTTGTTTACTTTGATAATGCAGCAACGAGCCAGCGCCCACAGTCTGTATTAGACGAGTGGAACAGGATTACTGCTGAGTCAAATGCCAATATTCATAGGGCGGTGCACAGACTGGCTGATGAAGCTACGCAGGCATATGAACAGGCGAGGGACTCAGTAAAGGTTTTTCTTAATGCAGATGCCAGGGAAGAAATAGTCTTTACCAGCGGAACAACGGCTGCTATTAATCTTGTAGCTTTTTCTTATGGAGAGGCTTTTGTCGGAGAAGGAGATGAGATAATCGTGACTGAGGCCGAACATCATTCCAATATTGTTCCTTGGCAGATGATGTGCAAGAGAAGGGGAGCGGTTCTTAAGGTTCTTCCTGTGGATGATGACGGTCATCTTGTATTGGAAAAACTCGATGAACTTCTTAATGAGAAGACGAAGATATTAGCTGTGACTCATATTTCCAATGTGCTTGGAATAGTGAATCCGGTTCAGGATATCGTAAGGATATGTCATTCGAAAGGTGTACCTGTTCTGGTGGATGGAGCTCAGGGAGCTGTTCATTGCAAGGTGGATGTTCAGGATATTGACTGCGATTTTTATGTGTTCTCAGGACATAAGCTCTATGCAGCTACAGGTACTGGAGTTCTTTATGGAAAGAGAAAATGGCTGGATGCAATGCCACCGTATATGGGTGGAGGAGAAATGGTCGGCAATGTAAGTTTTAAGGAAACCACCTACGCTCCTCTTCCAATGAAGTTTGAGGCTGGAACTCAGAACTTTGCTTCCACAGCGACTTTAAAACCTGCTTTAGAATTAGTTAACTTATTGAATAATAATGAGTTAATTAAATATAATGATGGAATTAGAGATTATCTTCTTGATTATTTCAGAAATGATTTGAGGATAAGACTATTTGGTGTTCCTCGTGGAACATCTGATGAAAAGATTCCTCTTTTTTCGTTTGTTGTGAATGGAGTCCATCACGAAGATCTTGCTCTTATTCTGGATAAGATGGGTGTGGCGGTAAGGTCAGGACAGATGTGTGCGGAACCATTGATGGATAGATTCGGTGTGACTGGAATGCTAAGGGCATCGATTGCTCCGTATAATACAATGGAGGAGGCTGAATATTTTGTTAAATGCCTGAATAAGGCTATTGATATGTTGATATGACACTGATTGAAGCGGAAAATGCCATTATCGAGGAATTCTCGATGTATGAGGAATGGCTGGATAAATATGAATATCTGATCGAATTGGGAAAGTCTCTGCAGGATTATCCTGAGGAAGCTAAGACTGATGATAGGCTTATCAAGGGATGTCAGTCGAGGGTATGGCTGGATTATAAGGTCGAGGATGGTAAGATTATTTTCAATGCCGACAGTGATGCGATCATTACGAAGGGAATAATTTCACTTCTGATCGGACTTTATTCCGGAAGGACCCCTGAGGAGATTCTTTCATCGGATTTCTCTGTGGTAGAGAAGATAGGTCTGAAGGAAAATCTGTCACCGACCAGAGCAAACGGACTGGTATCTATGATTGCTAAGATCAGAGAAGTGGCTGGCTATTGAATGATAGTATATGGGACTGAAGGATTGGATTAAGAAGAAATCTGCCGAGGTGGCGGAAGAAGATAAGGAAAGAAAGATGAGACTTGAAAGAGATATAATTATGGCTCTCAGGCAGGTTTATGACCCTGAGATTCCCGTGAATGTCTATGATCTCGGACTGATTTATGAGGTGAAGGTCGATGATGATCATAACGTTTATATTCAGATGACTCTGACAGCACCGAACTGTCCTATGGCTGATTATGTGATGGAACAGGTAAGAACAGCGGTAGCTGATGTGCCGGGAGTGGTCAGTGTGGATATCGATCTCGTATTCGAGCCGGTATGGGACAAGAGCAGGATGTCTGAGGAGGCGATGGTAGAACTTGGTCTTGATGACTGAACTTCCGAAGAGGAGAGGATGATGTGGGACGGAAGAAGAGAAACAAGACATATGGAAAGGAACAAGGTGAGACTTTACCTTGGATTGGGCTCGAATCAGGGCGACAGGCGGCTTAATATTGAACACGCGGTGGCAATGCTCAATGTGGAACTGAAAACGCCTTATAGGGCAATTTCTTCGCTTATTGAGACTGAGCCTTGGGGATTTGAGTCAGATAAGAAGTTTATGAATGCCGTGGTGCTTTATGAACTGGATCTGCCGCAGGGGTATAATCCTGAAGCAGAAGGCCTGATGATATTGGAAGTATGCAAGGATATAGAGAGGCGTATGGGAAGGACCGGAGATCCGCAGTATGACCAGGCAGGGGAGAGGATCTATACTGATCGTCCGATCGATATTGACATATTGCTTTTCGGCGACAATAAGATTGATTGTCCGGAACTTACTGTTCCGCATAAACATATGTATGAGAGGGATTTCGTAATGATTCCTTTGAATGAAATTAATGATAAACTATAATATTATGACACAGGAAGAACTTTTTAAGATTCTCGTATCTCACTGTAAGGAGTACGGATTTATTTTCCCTTCAAGCGAGATTTATGACGGTCTCGGTGCCGTTTATGATTATGGCCAGCTCGGTTCGGAGCTCAAGAGCAATATCAAAAGATATTGGTGGGAGGCAATGACAAGACTTCACGAGAATATCGTGGGTATTGATTCAGCTATCTTTATGCACCCTAAGATCTGGGAGGCATCAGGACACGTAGGTGCTTTCAACGATCCGCTTATCGATAATAAGGATTCGAAGAAGAGATATCGTGCAGATGTTCTTATCGAGGATTACATCGGAAAACTCGAGGAAAAGATCGAGAAGGATGTGGAGAAAGGTAAGAAGAAGTTCGGTGAAGCTTTCGATGAGGTGCAGTTCAAGGCTACAAACCCTAATGTTCTTCGTAATCAGAAGAAGATTGATGAGGTGAAGAAGAGAATGGTTGACGCTCTGAATGCAAACGACCTTGCAGAGCTTCGTCAGATCATCGTCGACTGCGAGATTGCCTGCCCTATTTCCGTAATGAGATCGTTGCACGTCAGTTCATCTTCCGTATGAGAGAGTTCGAGCAGATGGAGATGCAGTTCTTCATCAAGCCTGGTACAGAGCTCGATTGGTTTGCAAAGTGGAAGGAAAACCGTATGGCTTGGCACAAGGCTCTCGGAATGGGTGACGAGAACTATCGTTTCCACGATCACGACAAGCTTGCACACTATGCAAATGCGGCTACAGACATCGAGTTCCGCTTCCCATTCGGTTTCAAGGAGCTTGAGGGTATTCACTCTCGTACTGACTTCGACCTCGGAAATCACCAGAAGTTCTCTGGAAAGAAGATCCAGTACTTCGATCCTGAGGTTGGTGAGAACTATGTACCATATGTAGTGGAGACTTCTATCGGAGTTGACCGTATGTTCCTTGCGGTTCTTTCGAACTCATACAAGGAGGAGCAGCTCGAGAACGGTGAGAGCCGCGTGGTTCTCAGCATTCCGGCACCGCTTGCTCCGGTTAAGGTGGCAGTGCTTCCTCTCATCAAGAAGGATGGTCTTCCAGAGCTTGCACGAGAGATTATGGACGAGCTTAAGTACGACTTCAACTGCCAGTATGATGAGAAGGATTCAATCGGTAAGAGATATCGTCGTCAGGACGCAATCGGTACACCGTTCTGCGTTACAATCGACCACGACTCTCTCAATGACCGTTGTGTGACCATCCGTCATCGTGACTCGATGCAGCAGGAGCGCGTAAAGATCGAGGATCTCCACGCAATCATCTCTAAGGAAGTGAACCTCAGCAACATCCTTAAGAAACTGAAGTAAAACATCCTCAGCGGTGCGACAAGAATCACTACTTTCTTGTCGCACCGCTTCTGTTTAACGTGATGTATTTCTATCGTCATTCTGAGTTTTGAATCCTATTTTGGGACGTGGGGTGTTGCCGGAGGATTCTTTAACTGAGAGTGCGGCAATGGCTTGGTAGATGGTGTCTATTTCTTTGCGCATGTCTTCTGAAAGGTCGTTTATGGCTTCGAGATTGTCTTCGTCATTTCTCTCCAGGAGTTCCAGCTTGGCTTTTATAGCTTCAAGTTCGGCTGTAAAGGTAGCCGCGTACATAATA
>JAGKTT010000051.1 GCA_021153285.1 Bacteroidia bacterium | reverse complement strand
TCAAGGGCGCGGACACTGATGGCCGGAGTGATGTCGTCAATCGATGTTTCGGGGGCCTCTGTAGAAGAGTATCTGCTGGCTGAGGCTGAATATATGAATCAGCTCAGAAGAGAATCGTTTCTTCCTTACAGCAACAATTCTGGATATGTGGACAGATGCGTGTCCTCCTTCCTTTATAATTCCGTTCTTTCATCTACAAAGCAGATTTATGCTTTTCATACGGCAAGAGAACTTCCTGACTCTGTTCGATGCAGACTTTTCAATGATGTGGCCGCAGCTTTGATTTATCCATTTGGGCCAGAGCCTGCTGTCGATTCAGTATTGACTGCCGGTGCGCTGGAACTTCCTGCTCCCGGACCGAAGATCAAGATCAAGTCGACCAGAAAAGATCATCTTTCCGGTGGCACGGTCTGGACATTTGCCAATGGATTCAAGGTAGTATATCGAAAAATGCCTTCGTCAGGCGAGGTGTATTATACTCTTGCTCTCAATGGAGGATATGGTGATATTTCAAGGCTCAATAGCGGAGAGGGAGCATTTATGTCTGATATCTTCAGACTCATCAGGATAGCAGGAATGAAAGCTGATGATTTCTTCAATGTTCTCAAAAAGGAAGGCTTGGTTATGACCCCGAGGGTGACAATGTCCAATACGCTTATTGAAGGACATCTGCCAAAAGACAGAATGCCTCTTCTGCTTCAGGCGCTGCAGATTCTGTCTTCTGCCCGCTCTCCGATGGAGGAGTCTTTTGATTATTATAAGAAGTCGGAAGAGATATCTTTGGAACATCCGGGTAATTCCTTTACAGCGAGGATGACTGCCATTGACAGCATAATGTGTCCGGGTTACAGATATTCTCCTTATAAGGCGAAAGGAAAACTGACGTCTTCATTCTATTCCAAGGCCTATTCATTTCTGGATGCACAGATGGCGAAACTCAATGATGGCGTGCTGGTAATCGTCGGAGACATCGATGAGGAATACCTTAAGCAGCAGCTTCTTTCATATGTCGGAGCATTACGTACCAATGAAACTCCAGCCAAAAGGACTGTTGTCAGGTATCAGCCTGTTTCGGGATGGATGACTTATACTGTGAAGGGTCTGGATGACGCCGTGGATGTGGCGATTTCTGCGCGTATGCCTCTGACTTTCAAAAACTATCTGGCCGCCTGCATTGCCGTGATGACTATCGAACGTGATCTTACCGAGATATTGGCCGGTTCCGGTATGTTCTTCGAAGTGTTGTTCAATTGCAGGATTTATCCGGAAGAAAGAATCAATATGCTGGTGTCGGTCTATGGAGTGGATGTAGAGGGGCTTGCATCGGGACAGGTCGGGAGGTCTGCTATTGATGCACTTGATGATGTGCGTGAGGCCTTGTCTGGATTGGCTTCAAAGGAAATCACGGATGAAGAACTTGATCAATGTAAGGCCTATCTGAAGAATCAGATGAGTGTCGAGATGAATGATCCGCAATATTGGGTGGATGCGATAGTTGTCAGACATCTGGATGGAAAGGATCTGACATCGGGATATGCAGCGATTATAGATGCTTTGTCAAAAGACGACGTGAAAAGAGTAATGGCTCTTATCGACAAAGGATGTAAAGTCGAATATGTAACAGAAGAATAATAGTTTATAATTTGCGAAACTTGAATATTATGTATCACGGAACAATAATTCAGATTGACGATTGTCTGGTGTCGGAAGAGATTCTGACAGAATATTTTGCCTGCGATTATGAAAAATGCAAGGGGTGCTGCTGCGTGATAGGCGACAGCGGAGCTCCGATGGAAGAATGTGAGGCTGAGGCAATTGAGAAGAATTACCACATATTTTCTCCGATAATGTCGGAGGAGGGCCGCGCAGCTGTAGCCGAAAAGGGATTCTTTGAGATCGACAGGGATGGAGATATGGTTACACCTCTTGTGCCGGGCAGTGAGGAGTGTGCCTACACTCTTTTCGATGAGCAGGGCAATTGCTTCTGCTCTATGGAAAGATGCTGGTTCCAGGGCAAGGGAGATTTCCGCAAGCCGATTTCCTGCTGGCTCTATCCTATCCGCATCACTCAGCTGAGCAATGGAACAAGAGCGTTGAACCTTCACAGATGGCATATCTGCCAGGATGCTTTCGCCAAGGGCAAAAAAGAAAAGGTCCGCGTATATGAATTCTTACGCGAACCTATAGAACGTTATTTCGGCGAGGATTTTTACTCAGCCTTGTCTGAAGCAGCCAAGATGCTCAATGCCGATTCATAATCGTCGGCATTGACCTTGAGCTCGATGTTCTGCTCTGCCACATTGAATGACGGATACGAGGACACCTCACCATAGATTTCTGCTTTGATCCCATTGGATTCGAGCAGACCTTGACTGATGCTGGCAAGCATCGGATCACCAAATTTGGCAACTGTCTTCCACTCGTTCATAAAGCGTTGAGTTTAAGGATTATATAATAGCCTTGTCCCTATTCTTCAGGGCTCAGGCGGTGTTCCCATCCCGCGGCGAGTCTCAAAACATCTTTTCTCAGGCCCTCCATTTCATAGCCTTCCGGAGTAATCTTCAGGGTTATCCTGTCCTCGTACATTTTCGACAGTCTGGAAGCAACGTCCTTGCAGCGGAAGGTTACGGTGTCTCCGTTTTCGGATTCCAGGATATATCTGCGATCCCTGAAATAGCTGATGGTATCTTCTCTGACCTCAGTCCATTCTCTCCTGAGCGGAACTTCGCGCCTGATGAAACCCACTTTGGGATATACAGCAGCTATCACTGCAAAAAACGCGGCAATCTTCCACAAAGCTTTATATCCGCCCTCGAAAATTTCATTGATGTCTCCTTCCACAGCGCCGATCAGGACGAGTGCCAGAACAATGGCGGTAGTGATGATGGAGAAATAGAAAAAGTACTTTATTGCTCTGATTGTGTATTTCATAGCATTGAATTTGCAGCATTAATGATTCAACCTACATACAAATATATACTATTTTGCTATCTTTGCAAAGATATTGCTAATAATAACTCTACAAAAATAAGGAAATGGAAGAGCAGAACTTGAAGAAAGTTATGTATGCCTTGATCGCGGTAGCCGTGCTTCTGGCCGGTACCCTTGCATACATCTGGTACCAGAAATCATCTTTGGTGAAAGACCTTACAATGGAAAAAGAGGAGCTGACAGAGCAGATGATCGCCCTTCAGAACGATTACGCTACATTGTCTTCGGACTATGATGATATCAATCTTCAGCTGGATTCGTCACGCCTCGAGGTGCAGATGCTGATCGAAAAGATCACTAAGACCGAGGCAACAAACCGCAGCAAGATCCGTCAGTATGAGAAGGAACTCGGTACCCTCAGAAGCATTATGAGGAATTATATCGTTCAGATCGACTCCCTCAATACATTGAACAAGCAGCTGACAGCAGATGCGGCAGCAGCACGTCGCGAGGCAGCTGAGAGCAGAAGAAAGCAGCAGGAGCTGAGCAAGGAGGTGGAGAACCTCTCGGGACAGGTAGCTGCAGGATCGGTAATCAAGGCACGTGGAATCAGAATAGAGGCCTACAATGCTTCGGATAAGGTTACAGACCGTAGCAGCCGTGTCGTAAGGCTACTTACAAGTCTCAGCCTTGTAGAGAACGATCTTGCTCCTAAGGGTCCGGTGAGAGTATATATCAGAGTCAAGGGACCGGATGGTATTCTTCTCACCAATGACAGTCAGAGGACATTTGAGGTGAACGGAGAGCCTATGATCTGTTCTGCTTCCCGTGAGGTGGACTATCAGGGCAAGGAGGTGGAACTCAGCATCTATCTCAACGACATCACAGGCTATGTCAAGGGTATCTACACAGTCGAGGCCTACACAGAACAGACACGCCTCGGATCAGCTGAGCTGATGCTCCGATAAGCCGTGATCTATGTCCACATTCCATTCTGCAGGAGTTTCTGCACATATTGCGACTTCTATTCGGAGGTGGCTGCGAAATGCCGCGGAGCTGAGAATGAAAGAAAGCAGGAAGAACTTTTCGGACAATATGCCGATGCTCTTGTAGCAGAGGTGAAGGCGCGTGGACAGGAAATCACAGACGATGCAAATACATTATATATAGGAGGTGGCACCCCGTCGGTGCTGCCTCTCTATGTTTTTGAACGATTGCTTGAGGCCTTGCGTGAGTGCGGCCACGGCGGTCCCTATGATGAGTTTACTGTCGAAGTAAATCCGGAAGATATAGTCGATAAAGGGGAGGATTATGTAAGGGGACTTCTGGATTTGGGTGTGAACCGTATCAGTATGGGAGTTCAGTCGTTTGATGACGGGATATTGAAATTTATGAACCGCAGGCATAGTGCTGCCGTAGCGAGGGAAGCCTATGCGATACTGGAAAATGCAGGAGTGCGGAATATCAGCGTAGATCTTATCTTTGGACTACCACAATTAAGTAATAATCAGTGGAAGGATACTCTGAAAGACGTATTGGAGATATCTCCTTCCGGTAGGCGGCCCCAGCATATTTCTGCATATCAGCTTTCTGTAGAGCCGGGCAGTATGCTGGCACGTCTGGTCGAGAAGGGACGGTTTGAAGAAGCTTCGGATGAACTTTGCGAACGACAGTATTCGATGCTTTGTGAAGCTTTGGTCAGAGCCGGATACCATCATTATGAGATATCCAATTTTGCTCAGCCGGGCTATGAGGCCGTACATAATTCAGCATATTGGAAACATATTCCGTATGTGGGATTCGGACCGGGTGCTCATAGTTTCAGTGATATGAGCCGATGCCAATGCAATACACTTGTGAAACGACCTCTTCGCCAGTGGAACCGGCCTGATCTTCAGGCATATATCGTCGATCCGCTGTCGGTGCAGGAGAGTGAAATATTGGATGACGAACAACTGATATTGGAGAAGATAATGCTGGCGTTGAGGACTTCCGAGGGAATCAATGCTGCCTTTCTCGAGGAATATTGTGATCCGCAGGCTTTGGCAAGGGCAATTGAAGGCGGCTCGCTTGTACGATTGGCAGGTGGCAGGATCCGTATTCCGGAAAGCCGCTTCTTCGTGTCCGATAGTATAATTGCAGATATTGTGTAAGTCGCAGATCAGCAATGATTTGCTCTGAATCACCTGCTCCATCTGCCGCAGGTGATTCAGCATAACCTTCTAATTATAAACAGATTATGGGAAACATCTTTGCAGAAAGAATCGAGGCTCTCAGAAATATGATGGCCGACAATGGTTGGGATGCCGTTGTAGTGACAGGTTCCGACCCTCATAGCAGCGAATATCCGGCTCCGAGGTGGAAGCAGGTGGAGTGGCTGACCGGATTCACCGGTGAGGCGGGCGATGTGGTGGTGACTGCAGACCACGCCGGACTTTGGACCGATTCAAGATATTTCATTCAGGCTCTGGATCAGCTGGAAGGCAGCGGTGTGGAACTCCATAAGACACGTGTTCCGGGTGCTGTTCTGATTCCCGAGTGGCTGTCCGATAAGGCTCGCGTTGTGGCTGTCGATGGACTTTGCCAGCCGGTAAGTGCAGTACGGGAACTGGAAAATGCTCTTGGGGATGGAGGTCTGGTCGTGGATGTTCCCGATCTGCTGCAGGAACTTTGGACGGACAGGCCGCAGATTCCGGTAACTCCGGTTACGACCCTGGATGTGGAGTGCTTCGGAGGAATACCTAGAGCGGACAAGATTTCCTGGCTAAGGAAGTGGATGCTCGTACAGGGATATGACAAGGTGCTCCTTTCGTCTCTGGATGAGGTGGCCTGGATGCTCAATGTACGTGGCAGCGATATCGAATATAATCCTTTGGTGATTTCCTATCTGCTTGTATCTCAGGATTATGTGAAGTGGTTTGTGAAGAAGTCGGTGGTGGATTCCGAACTTGATCCTGATACTCTCGACAGCTTTGAGGAGCTCAGAATGGATGGAGTGGATGTCGAAGACTATGATGCAGTGTTCTTTGCATTGTCTGATTTCGGTGAAGATGCCGACTCCGGGGTGATCTTCATTGATCCTTCTACACTTAATGCCAATGTGTATAAATACATAAGTGATTGTTTCTCATCGGAATCTGTTGTTTGTGGAACTTCTCCGGTAATACTTGAAAAATCTGTCAAGACTGCTTCTGAAATTGTCGGTATGAGACAGACATATATTGACGACGGTGTGGCGATGGAGCGCTTCCTTCATTGGCTTGAGACTGAGGTGGCTTCCGGCAGGGAAGTGGATGAATGGGAGGCTTCCGAGCGCCTTACCGCCTTCCGCAGCGAGATTCCAGGGTACAGGGGGAACAGCTTCGAGAATATATCGGCTTATGGGCCAGGTGCGGCTCTGCCGCATTATTCTACCCCTCGCGAGGGCTCTGCGGTAATACGTCCTTACGGCCTTTATCTTGTGGATTCGGGCGGACAATATCTGACAGGAACTACAGATATTACCAGAACGGTGCCAATGGGAGACTGCACTGATCTGGAAAAGGAGGATTATACATTGGTCCTCAAAGGAATGATCGATCTGTCAATGGCAGTTTTCCCTCGAGGAACTGCCGGCTGCCAGATCGATGCATTGGCTCGAATGCCTCTTTGGAAAGCGAAGCGAAATTTCGGTCACGGGACAGGTCACGGCATCGGATATTATCTCTGCGTCCACGAAGGACCGCAGTCCATCAGGTATCAATACAATCCTCAGCCCCTTCTTCCGGGAATGGTGACTTCCAATGAACCGGGACTCTACAGGGAAGGAATGCACGGCATCAGACACGAAAATATTGTACTTTGCAAAGAGGCTGGAACAAGCGAATTCGGTGACTGGCTGGAATTCGAGACATTGACCTGCTGTCATATCGACACTTCTGCCGTTGTTAAGGATATTCTTGGACCTGAAGCTGTTGCCTGGCTGAATGCTTACAATGAAAGGGTCTACCGTACTCTGTCATCCCTTCTGCCACCGGAAACGGCGGCCTGGCTGCGGTTTAAGACGGCTCCGATATAAAAAGTCGGTCTGATAAGAACAATCGATAGTTTTTTTTCATAACTTAGACTCCTTATTCGTCTTTTTGACCTATGGAAACTAACTATGATGCTCTGATTCAGGCCAGTGCCGATGAGCTGTTTGAGAAGATGTCCTCAAAGGAGGACCAGAAAAATATTGACAGGCTGCGTGCCGCTTTCGAGTTTGCTCGCGAGGCTCACAGCCCTCAGAAACGTAAGTCGGGTGAGCCTTATATCATCCATCCGGTAAATGTTGCCCGTATTGTTGCGGAGGAACTTGAACTTGGGGCCGATCCTGTTATCGCTGCCTTCCTTCACGATGTGGTGGAAGATACCGACTATACTATAGAAGATATCCGTGAACGCTTCGGTGATGAAGTGGCTTTTCTTGTAGGAGTAGTTACCAAGGAAAAGAAGGATAAGTATGTGCAATCCAAGCAGATAGATAATTTCCGTCAGATTCTGGCATCTATGCAGTATGATGTCCGCGCTCTTCTTATCAAGCTCGCTGACCGTCTGCATAATATGCGTACTCTTGACAGTATGCGCCCAGACAAGCAGATGAAGATAGCCGGAGAAACCGACTATTTCTATGCTCCTCTGGCTAATCGTCTGGGACTTTATCACGTAAAGACTGAGTTGGAAAATCTTTCGTTCAGATATCGTTGTCCTCGTGAGTATTCCCTTCTGGAAAGACTTCTTGCCGAGGAATTCGATGCGGAGCGTCCTCATATCAATGCCTTTACGTCCAAGATCGAAAGCCTTCTTGCAGCTGGCGGAATCAAGGCTCGCACAGAGGTGCGTTATCGTAAACCGTACAGCATCTGGATGAAGATGCATTCAAAGGGCTGTGATTTTGCTCACGTAGATACCAAATATTATGTGAGGGTAGTGTATCAGAATCTGGAAGATTGGTCAGAAAAGGATACGAGTCTTCGCATATATTCCATTCTTACCGATGCATTCAAGGAACGTCCGGGAAGTGTGTCCAATTACATCGATGCGCCTAAGGAAAACGGTTACCAGAGCTTTCAGGTCAAGCTGTTGAACGAAAAAGGAAAATGGGAAGAACTTCATATTTCTTCCGAAAGAATGGTCCGCAACGGCCGTCTGGGATGTGCTGCAGAACGAACTGACGAGAACATACAGGCCTGGTTGGATAAGTTCAATGAAATCCTGAAGGAAATGGCGGATCCGGAGGACGGTATGGAGTTTATGGATGGCGTGACATCGTCATTCTATTATGACGATATTATGGTTTTTACTCCTAAGGGAAAATGCATTATTCTTCCGAAGGGTGCGACAGCCATTGACTTTGCCTTCGAAATACATAGCAATATAGGTCTGCACGCCCACTATGCCCGTATCAACGGCAAGCTTTCTTCTGTAAAGACAGTCCTCAGACGAGGGGATTGCGTGGAGATCGGAACAAGTGAGACTGCTGAGCCTCAGCAGGACTGGATCGATCACGTATTGACCTACAAGGCACGCAAGTATATAAGTGCATATATTTCTCATAAAACCAAATGCGGTTTCGTCAGGTGCCCTCATTGTCACCCGCTTCCGGGAGATGAGGTCATTGGATTCAAGAATCCTGACGGATCTACTCAGATTCATAAGAGAAACTGTCAGACAGCTATCCGTCTTGCTTCCCAGCACGGTGATTCCATTGTAGCAGTCAATTTCGAGGATGAGTGCTCTTGTTTATATCCTGTACGCATCAGTGTACGCGCAATCGACCGCTATCATCTGCTGAGCGATCTGGTGGATTGCATTACGGAAAAGCTTCATCTCTCGATGACCGGACTCAAGACTGAGACTGCGGATAATATCGGCGTATGTACCATCGACTTTGCTGTCCATTCTATGCACGAACTGCAGATAGCAATGAACAGCATAGGGGCCATAGATGGTGTGGATGAGGTGCAGAGAATCGATATCGAATAATAAGAAAAGGGTGGACACGCCTCCGCAATCACTACCATCCTCCCTCCTGAAAACGGATTACCTGCAAAAGTATGTGTTCCAAGGCCTTCATCGGCGCACCTTGAAACACAGAGAAGCACAATGTAGAGAGTGAGGAGAGGACCGATGTGTTCGAAGGTTTCAGTAAAGCCAAGCTGTAAGACGGTGAGAATTACCTGTGACAGATGCAGGTGATTCAGTATATGGCATTGGTACATATGCACTTGCACTCACATACATACTCACGCTTCATCCGCAGATACATACTCTTGCGAGTGCCCCGTCCTAACAGCCTCAGCTGACCCGTTGAGCGGAAAATCATCATCTGGCTGCACTCCAGCCGCTCAACGGGTCTGAAATCAATACCATTGAGCGGCTGGACTGGCTTCAGTGGCCGATTTTCCGCTCAACGGGTCGTTTCTGAAAGCGGTCCAGTGTTCTTATGGACACTGAACAACCGGGATTTTACGTTAAGCCCTTAGACACAAAGGTAGTTCAGATGCTGGTGGATGCAAACTTCATCAGCCTGGAGATACAATACATTGATGGTACCAAGATAGAGGCTAATGCCAACAAGTATACATTCGTTTGTTTGGCTCCGCTCCTACCTATAACTATATATGAAAAGGGCTGACGCATCGGTCAGCCCTTTCTATATTTTATTTGCTCGGAAATTAGCAGCAGCAGAATCCGTTTGCCTGGATGAATGCGTTTACTGCAACAAGTGAGAATCCGAGAACGATGATTCCTACGAATACCTTACCGATGATGATGAGTCTCTTCTCCCAGATCTTGTTGCTGAGACCGATTGTCTGGAATGCGCTCCAGAAACCGTGTGTAAGGTGGAAGCCGAGAGCGGCGAACCATACAACGTAGATCACTACCATCCAACCGTTCTGGAATGTAAGGTTGAGAAGTTCATATGGATTCTCAGCGTGGTGACCCTGGAACTCCTTGAGCTGCATTTCTGCCCAGAAGTGATTGAGGTGGAATGCCACGAGACCGAGAACGATAACTCCGAGAACGAGCATATTCTTTGCTGCCCAAGAACCTGTCTTAGTCTTGTTGGCTACTGCGTAACGCTCTGTACCACGAGCCTTGTAGTTGCCGTAAGAAAGAATGAGTGCGTAAGCGATGTGCACAAGGAAACCGAGCGCAAGCACAGGAACCATTATTGTCACGATAGGAAGTGCCATAAAGTCGCAACCTGCCTGGAAAAGACCGTCAGCGCTGCCGTATGTGCCTTTGAATGTGTCGATTACTGAGAAGAAATTGATCGTCATATGAAGAAGAAGGAAGACGATCAGGAAAAGGCCGCTTATACTCATTATAAGCTTCTTGGTAATTGAAGAAAGTGCCATAACAGTTATGATGTTTTTGTTGTTAATAATCGGTTCGGATATGTCCTTCTATTGTGCAAAGATATATTCTTTCTTGGAAGTTTCATAATAATTCGATACTTTTGTTTGCTTGAATTTTTGAAAACAATAATCAAATGAGTACTTACAGACGAGTTCTTCTGAAATTGAGCGGAGAAAGCCTTGGAGGCCCCGCTGGCAAAGGTATTGATGAAAAATGGCTTGCCGCATATGCGGAGGAAGTGGCCGAGGCAGTGAAGAACGGCCTTCAGGTTTCTATCGTTATCGGTGGCGGCAATATATTCCGCGGTCTTCAGGGCGTAGGAAAGGGATTTGACAGAGTCAATGGCGACAAGATGGGAATGCTTGCGACGGTCATCAATTCTCTCGGACTTGCAATGGCTATCCGTTCCGCGGGAGTTGAGGCTGAGGTCTTTACTGCGACTCCGATGATGCCTGTAGCGAGATATTATATGAGGGATGATGCTGTGGCTGTTATGGAAAGAGGTGGTGTGGCCCTGATTGCCGGAGGTACAGGAAATCCTTATTTCACTACAGACTCCGGTGCTGCTCTCAGAGCTCTTGAAATCGGAGCCGATGCACTCCTGAAGGGAACCCGCGTGGATGGAGTATACACTGCGGATCCGGAAAAGGACCCTTCTGCAGTAAAATATGAAGAACTGACATTCGACAAGGCAATCGAAGACCGCCTGAAGGTTATGGACCAGACTGCGTTCGCTCTATGCCGTGAAGGCAATATGCCTATCATCGTGTTCGATATGAATCAGAAAGGCAATCTTACCAAGCTGGTCAAGGGCGAGAAGGTGGGAACATTGGTACACGTTTAAAATTACTAATACAATATACTATGATTACAAGAGCAAAAGAAATTCTGACAGCAGCGAAAGACAAGATGTCACACGCTGTCACACACCTCGACGAGGAACTCAAGACATATCGCGCAGGAAAGGCTAACCCACTGGTATTCAATAATGTGATGGTGGATTATTATGGAAGCCCTACACCTGTTCCTCAGGTAGCTTCTGTGACTACTCCTGACGCCAAGACCCTTATGCTTCAGCCTTGGGAGAAGAAGATGATTCCTGCTATCGAGAAGGCTATCCTCGATGCAAACATCGGACTTACTCCTTCAAACAATGGAGAGAGCATCCGTTGTACAGTTCCGCCTCTTACTGAGGATCGCCGTAAGGAACTTCTCAAGAAGGCTAAGGCTGCCGGTGAGAATGCAAAGGTAAGTGTACGTAATGCACGCCGTGATGCAATCGAGCAGCTTAAGAAGGCAAACAAGGACGGTATGCCTGAGGATCTCCAGAAGGAGTACGAGCAGCTTGTTCAGAAGGAGACTGACGCTTTCACCAAGAAGGTGGATGAACTCGTGGTTGCGAAGGAAAAAGAAATGATGACTGTATAATTTGTCATTTCGAGTCTGACAATAAGCCTAAAAATTTACTATATTTGTAACCGTTATGGGAACTTATCGATTTAGCAGCTTCGGTTTTTATTATTTCTATTTCCAGAAAAGGGGATAGACCGGAGTCTGCATATCGAAAATATAGAAATTCATTATGCTGTCCGGTATGTGCCGGACAGTTTTTTATTTGAGCTATGGATAGAAAGGTTGCAATACAAGGTGTCAAGGGATGTTTCCACGAGCAGGCGGCACGCCAATTCTATGAAGAACACGGTCGTCTTGTGCCAGGGATTGTCGAATGTGCGACGTTCGATGGGTTGTACCGTAGTATGGATCTCGGAGATGCAGACGCTGCTGTGATGGCAATAGAGAATACGGTTTCCGGCGGATTGCTCCCGAATTTCGAATTGCTCCGCAAATATGACCGCAAGATAAAGGGCGAAGTCTTCCTGCGTATCCAGCAGAATCTGATGGCTCTTCCGGGACAGACAATAGAGGATATAAAGGAAGTGAGGACTCACTATATGGCCATAAATCAGACACGTGAATTCTTCAAGAAATACCCTTGGATCAGGCTTGTAGAAAGCGAGGACACAGCAAAGAGTGCGGCGGAAGTGGCTCTGCTCGGCTTGAAAGGAGTAGGCGCCGTGGCCTCGGTGCTGGCTGCGGAACTGTATGGACTTGAGATACTTGCGGAAAGTATTGAGACGTACAAGCAGAATTTTACCAGATTCCTGATCTTTGACGATGCTTTGGCAGTGGATCAGGCAAAAGTAAACAAGGCTTCAATGTGCTTCACTTTGTCGCATACTCCCGGTTCTCTTGCCCACGTCCTTACCATACTTTCGTTTTATGGTATGAATCTGACGAGGATCCAGTCTCTTCCTATCCCGGGACAGGAGTGGCAGTATTTCTTTTATGTGGATATAAAATTCGATGACCATCTGCGTTATGAGCAGGCTCTTGCGGCTGTACGCCCGCTGATGGAAGATCTGAATATATTGGGTGAATATATAGCGGCGATATGATAATAAAGGCAGCGAACAGGACGGAAAGTGTAAGCGAGTACTACTTTTCGAGGAAGCTCAAGGAAATAGCGGCAATGAATGCCGAGCGTTCGGCGCGTGGCGAAGAACCGGTGATCAATCTCGGAATCGGTTCTCCGGACGGTATGCCACCGATGGAGGCGATCGAAGCATTATGTGAGAGTGCCCGTGAACCTGGCAATCACGCATATCAGAGCTATGTGGGACTCCCGCAGTTGCGCCAGGCCTTCGCGGATTGGTATAGGAAATGGTATGGTGTGGAACTCGATCCGGGATCTCAGATCCAGCCGCTGGTGGGCTCCAAGGAGGCTGTTCTGCTTATCTCATTGGCTTTTCTTGACAAGGGGGACAAGGT
>JAGKTT010000050.1 GCA_021153285.1 Bacteroidia bacterium | reverse complement strand
CTCCTCTATCCTCCTTCACGGAACATCCGGCACAAGAAATCAATACCAGTGCAGACGTCAACATATCATACACCTTGAATCGCATAATCTTAGATCTTCTCGTTAATCTCCTCTGAATCAATCCATTCCTGAATACTTATATTGACAGATGCGTCATCCACATCGATAGGTATATCAGGCGAAGAAGAGCCCGGGCGTGTTATTGTCACATTGACCTCATATGCCGTATTCCTCTTCAGTCCAGGGATAGAAATCGGATAATAATATAATTTATTGTCAAGACGCGCCTCCAGAACCAGACGTGTATATCGTGGTCCGAAAGTCTCATCCGAAGAATCTGTTTCCGTACCGTTAGGATAGGTATAAAAAGTATGGTTCAATGAATAAGATTCTCCATAAGGTACATTGATATACTCACTCGAGAGTCTCTTTATCAGATCAAGAATGTATGCACTGTTTCCGTGTTTCTTCTCATTATACCATTTCTTGGGTTCCAGATCTTCAAAATAACCTGTTGTTCCGGCAATATTTATAAGATAGACTGCCTGAATGGAGAAATTTTTGTCTTTCAGATAATCCAGGGTCATATTGTTAGTGATGGTACCAAGGGTTATCTTGGAAGCAAGTCGCGTAACAGGAACTGTAATGGAAGATGATTCAGAGACATCAGTAGGTAAACTGCCTGCCATAACGAGACTATACCTCTTGTTTTCCACAAGATCGGAAGTCTTTTGGGAAAGTTCTTCATATTTTGAGATATCCTTTATTTCCGGTGCATTGACCAAAGCCACTGCAGTTTTAGTTCCTGGAGTACACTGTATGGAAGCGCTCGTTGCATTCTTCACATTATTGTATGCTTCCAATACGCCTTGACTATCAAAGACATAAACTTGCAGATTAGTGACCTTTCGTTCATCTTCCGTACCTTCGGACTTTGTTTCACCGACAGGAACCGACAGGTCAAGAGTCACAAGGCCGGACTTATTTTCCGGTTCGTTGACAAGAATTCCATTACAAGAGGCAAATGCCACAGCAGCAAATGCTGCAAGATAAAGTTTTCTTTTCATAATTGATTGATTTAAAAATTATTACTATTAGCGCTAACTAGTTTATACATTTCAGGGTCCAGATTCGCCCTATGACGCATATAGGGATCGTATGCCAGGCAGAGATCGTAATATTTCCTTGCTTCCTCGAATTGTTCCAAGCGGATAAGGACCATCGCCATAAGATAACAGACCTTTGGATCCTTGTCATCCAGTCTGCCCAGAACATCAAGGGCGGAATGATTATAGTCTGCTGACATAAACGCAAGAGCGGAGTTATAATCATCGTAAGGGCGGAGAATGGTCACAGCCCTCTTGTAATCCAGCTGCTTCATAGCCTCAATACCAGCCATATATACAGTATCAAGCTCTGTCGTATGTACCGTATCTTTGATCATTCCCACGCGGTGAAGGTGGAAATCAAAACTGACGCTCCTAAGTTTCGGATATATCTTCTCCCTCATATAGCGGTATTCCGAAAGAGAGGACAATCTTCTTTCCACATTATCCGGATGGGTCAGGTCCGCGGTCATTTTCAATATCCTGGCCTTAGCGGAAGGCTTGATAACCGTATCATTGGCCACAAGCTTCCTTAACTGTTCCCAGTTTTCAGGGAGTTCAGACGCCTTCAGACTGTCACGCCATTCCACAGGAACATATTCTCCGATATAGCTCCTCACAGACTCCGAGCGTGCAGCAGACAATCTTCTGTTAGAAGCAAATGAACCTTCCGGTGAGCAGGAAGCGACAATTACCAATGAATCCAGCACCAGGTCATCTCTCGCCATCACATCATCGATACATCTTAAAACCCTCTTCAATTCGGAGGCATTGTCACTTAAAGAAGTATCGACATCCGAGCGTCCCTGATGAAAATCAATGAACGCCTTGGTATTGTCATAGACATTCCTTTCCAGCACATAGCTCCGGTATTTAGGTCTGTCGTCTACAAGTCCGGCCAAGGAACTGATATAAAACGTCAGTTCATCTGGAAAAGGAAAGTTATAGATGCATTGTCCTTTTTCATATAATTTACCATTCAATGACACTGTTACCTTTCTCAGCCGCGGACGGCTTTTGAAAGTATGTACATATCTATATATGAAGTCTCCGTCCGAAGCTACAAGAACTGTATCAAGTCTGATTCCCTCTGAAACAATCGGGTCCTTTACATATTTATCGAACATAGCCTTTCTTCTTTCTTTCCGTCTCTCGTTACGTTTCCACTTAAGATGCTTGGAGTAATGCATCAGAGCCTCTCTCTGAGTGACGCCAAAAAGATTTTCAGCTTCCGGAGCCGGGACAAATGAAGAATCGTTTTTCATCGCATACGTTTCCGGATAATGTCGCTCAAGAAAGATCTCCAGCTGACCAATACGGATGAAGTCCGTACTGTCCGTAATTATCGAAGACAGGAAGGCACGATATCTTTCATATCCGCGAAGCTGACCGGCCCTGTACTTCTCACCGGTAATATAAATGGCATCCAAAGGAACCGTATCATTCTGTATCCCCATAAGGGGCTGTATCTTAAGCTGCCACTGGGAATCTGACATTCCGGACGGAACTGTAACATCAAAACTGACAGAGACATAACCAGCACGCTCAGCTACATTACGAAAACGAGCGACGACTTTTGATGCCGAAATGATGTCAGTGGCTACCATCTCACCTGTATCCGTGTCTCTGATCGCATTCATTATGATAGGACCATCAGAAAGAGTTCCCCTGATACTGTCTATCACCATATCTTTCTCTTCATCTTCTTCCAGTGGCTTCTCCTCGGAAACGGAAAGACTCATCGTCACTTCTCCAGAACGTATCTTCTGCATCTTTCCGACCGGGGAGCAGGCCACTATAAGGAACAAGCTAACTATCAACCGTTTAAAACACATACACCAAAGATATCATTATATCATCAGGAAGTAGGAACCAACGTCTTCCGGAATTTTGTATCAGTCCGCATTGCTGGCAGGAATAGCTACGGAACCAATCCATTCCTCCCCAGCCTCCTAAACCGAATTCCATATTGAAATGAGGACTCACCATATATGTATACCCTGCATAAAGCCCGATTCCGGCACGATCTCCTTCGTCAGTTTCTCGTGATAATATTCCTCCGAAATTATATTCCTGATATTTTACATTTCCAGAAATCCACCATCCGGACCAAGTATGCCACGACCACAGCCTCGCACCGACGCTGTATGACTGCTGCCTGAGCTGAAATTGATCTTCCTGCCCTTCCCTGAAAGTGAAAGGATTATATTCCGCTCCAAATGTCAGGCTCCAAGACCGAGAAACAGAATAAGAGCATTCTGCATTTATGGTTCCCAGACAGACATAGTCCAGAAGATTCGTAGACACGGAAAAACGCTGAGCCGAGGCTTTGAAGGAAGTGCTGGCCAATAACACTACCATAACATATATTACATATCGCTTCATATCAATATCTGCTGAAAACCTGATCGATCATTTCTCTTTTGTCCGGATGCTTAAGCAGCAGCGCATTCTTAAGATCCATTCTGGAATCAACTGTCTCATCAAGAACGGAGAAAATCTCTGCCTGATCCAATCCTCTCTCATCCATAAAACGGAATATCTGAGGATAGAACCACCAACTGGTTCCTATTGCAGGGAAGGGTCCACCATATCTCTGCTTGTAAAGTTTGCTTTCAAGATACCAGGCCCACATCTCGCTGACCTCACAATGTCCGGCTCCCTCACCAGATCCGCTTCCGTACACTTCACCTCCTGCGGTCACAAAGGACTCGACGATATATCTTATGTACTTATCCCAATACGATGTACCTACCTGAGCGAAATGGCTTGCGTGGGCAAGTTCGTGGCAAGTATCTGAATATATTTCCTTATATGTACGGGAGTCTTCTGTTCCGATGGTGATGTCGGGAAGGAAGAATTCAAGTATGCGGGAGTATTCGCCAAGAAAGGATTTCACCAGGGAGCTGCGCAATATAGCTCCGTGATGCAGCATCACAGCACTGCCGATATCCATTGATTGCAAGATCCAGATTCTCAGCCCAGAAGGAGGTGGAGCAATGTCCAGATCATCAATATTGCAGCGACTTATATAGTCGTAGACGGTATTGTTTACGACGCATCTCCGGAAAAGTTTATCATCCGAATCATTGGTTATGGTCATATCGACGCCTTCCGGACCAGACTTGCCGAGGGTAGAGACAGAAGCCGGAACCAGCACCATATTGAAACCTATTGAAAAACCCAGTTCATTCTTGAATACCAGACGATAACGAAGATCCGCCGCAAAAGATTTGTCCATCTGATAGTATCCGTCTCTGTCAGTATAGCAATGAGAGAACTTCACGAAAGAATTGCAGGATACTCTGACTCCTGCCACACCGAAAGGCTTGCCATTATTGAATTCCTCATCCTCGATGGTTATACGACCGGATGGCTGGACTTTCCCGGAAGCCTTTGTGTGAATATCAGAAAGTCTATGTTGATTACCCGTAAGGATATATGACTGACGCTCCACAGCAGTCCAATCGATTCCATCCGCTCGTGTCCCGGGATCATTTTCTGCAATATAGCATTCATCTATAATTTCATATTCGACTTCCGGAAACTCGAAATCAGGCGAAACAACAGCATATTGCCAGGTAAGCTGCTCTTCAGGAACAGAAGGATCGTGATACCAGTCACCTTCGACTGCAATGTCATAGTCGAGAGGATGGTCGGTAAGATTCTGGCATAAAAGGGAAATAGTTTCGAATTCTTCTTCTGTTGCCGGCAGAAAACGGACATAAAGATTAGTCGTCTTCACATCCACCCGATCCGCCTTTGTAGGATAGAGAGAATACAGAGCCTTCGTAATATTCTCAGTCGTGTAAGGATTCTCAAGACGGTCTCCCAATACAATCTTCCCGTGCGGAATCTTCCGACCATAATGATAATCCAGATTCTGATCAGTTCTTGTCCAATCCTTGCTGCAGGAGATCATCGTCAATGCCAGCAGCACCAGTGTGAATTTGCCTCTCATAATTTTTTCTTTTAATTACAATGGCAAAGTTCCAGACAAATAGCCGTATACTCAAAAAGAATACGGCTATTTGCAAAAAACGGCCTCCCACAGATGTGAGAGGCCGTTTTAATACTTGAAATTTGTTCAATTTTTATAAAAAATCAAACAAATTGTTCCACAAAATACCGTGGAACATCATTAAAAATAAGAGACAGTCTTCTGCTCGACAGCCGAAAGTATGCTGTTTGCCACACGGCTGACTCCAAAACGGAAGAGTTCCTTGTTAAGCCATTCCTTTCCAAGCAGCGAGGCAACGATAGAATAATAGCAGAGAGCATCTGCTGCAGAAGATATTCCACCAGCCGGCTTGAATCCGATCTTTTTTCCTGTAGCCGCATAATACTTGGCAATACACTCGCACATAATGTATGCAGCAAGAGGAGTGGCATTCACATCCACCTTTCCGGTAGAAGTCTTTATGAAATCTGCTCCTGCTTCCATAGCTAGGAATGATGCCTCAGCAATATTCTCAGGAGTCTTGAGAAGGCCGGTCTCGAGAATAACCTTCAAATGTACCTTTCTGCCCTGCTTGCCTGCGGTCTCATCTATCACACGACGTACCTGACGGATCTCCTCAGAAGCTGCATCATAATCATCGGCAAGAAATGCATTGAGCGCCAGCACGATATCCACCTCATCAGCGCCCTGCTCCACTGCCATCTCCACCTCTTTGAGCTTTACCTCAAGGAAACTCTGAGAAGAAGGGAAGCAAGCTGAAACAACGGTAATATTGAAATCTCCTTTCCTGACATTCTTTACTGTCGATGCAAAATTTGAGAACACACATACTGAAGCCGGGTAAGGCCACTCTGGGAAAGTATTATGGAACACATTGACCTTCTCCACAAGTTTGGTCACTGAAGCAGGGGTATCATCGGTCTTCAATGTAGTCAGATCCATCATCGAAAAACAATCCTTATAAACCTGCTCAGTAGCAATATTTTCCATATTGGCCGCAATCATTTCAATTGCCCTGCCGATAGCATCGCGGTCAGGTGTATAGCCATATTTTTCCGAATAATTCATATACTTAATAATTTAAAATTTCAATTTAGAATCAACAATTATAGTCACAGGTCCGTCATTTACCAGCGAGACCTTCATATCGGCTCCGAAAATACCTCTACCGACCTGTCTGCCAAGATTTTCCTCCAGTTTCTTCAGGAATTTCTCATACAAAGGTATTGCCACATCGGGCTTCGCCGCCTTAATATAAGAAGGACGGTTGCCCTTCACCGTAGAGGCATAAAGTGTGAACTGACTCACAGCAAGAATCTCACCTGCGACATCCTTCACAGACAGATTCATCACTCCATCTGCATCATCAAAGATACGCATTGCGGCTATCTTTCTTGCTGTCCAATCCAGATCCTCCTCAGTATCCTCATCGATAAAAGCTGCCAGAACTAGCAGTCCCTTACCTATGGCAGACTCATAACTCTCCGACGGGACCCTAACACAAGCTTCTGACACTCTTTGAATTATAACTCTCATTATCCCCTTATCTGTATTTTATATCCTTCATCAAGAAGAGGCTGAACGAAAGCTGTCATCTCTTCCACTGTATATTTTCCAAGACTCTTGTCAGGAGTCTCACGGTCGATGGTATATACCATTATCTCTCTTGGACGGAGTTCACGTACTATGTCCATCCACTTCTGCAATGCTTCCGGTGCGGCAGTATCAAATTCATCTGACCTCAGGAACATTGTCTGCAGAATGAAATTACCGTCGAATCCTTTCAGAGCCGCTATTATATCTTCAAGTCTGTAAGGTCCCACAGGCTTGTTGATCTGCCTTACAAGTTCATCCGAAGAGGCATCTATCTTCAGAATCGGATTATCCACACGCCTGAGTGCCTGCGCTACAGAAGGCCTGCCGACGAGAAAAGCATTGGAAAGAACGGAAACCTTGGCATCAGGGAAAAACCTGTCCCGGCATCGAAGCACAGCATCTACAATCTCCGGGAAATCCGGATGCATCGTAGGCTCGCCATTACCCGAAAATGTAATGGAGTCCACTTTTACTCCTTCTGCAGAAAGAGATGACATCTTTTCCTCGAATGCAGCAACCACTTCCTCATAAGTGGGGAATCGCCTGTCTGCCGTACCATCCTTATTCCACCCGCATTCGCAATATACGCAATCGAAATTGCACAGTTTGCCCTTAGAAGGAAGTATATTAACCCCCAATGAAGAACCAAGCCTGCGACTGGATATCGGTCCGAACACTATGTCGTCAAAATGCAACATCAAATAACCCTTTTTGAACAACTTTCTTCTGTAATGAATCCTTCTGCATCGATGCCTGTTACACGAACGATGCCAGGACGCTTACCAGGAGTCAGGCTGCCAAGAACTGCCTCCTTTCCAAGGAAACGTGCTCCATTAAGACTGGCCCAGGTGAAAAGCTCCTGCATCGGAACCTGAGGGAAATTAATATGAAGACAAGCAAGCTCCTTCATCATATCAAGGTCATCATTGCTCGAAAGCGAGTCGGTTCCAATAGCAATGTCCAAGCCATTCTCACGCATCAGGTCAATTGGAGGTAATGCGTTATGAATAAATATGTTGGAAAGAGGGCAAATGGCGAAGAAAGGATTCTTCATCACTTTCTTCAGAGCGTCAATGTCACTCTGTTTGAGACATACATTGTGTACGAGCAATATATGTTCGTCATAAGGTCCCTGCTTTACAGCTGCAAGCCTGTCAAGGAAATATTTCAATGAAGACTCTCCCGTTACCGGAGGAGTACTCATTCCGGAACGTTTTCTGTTTTCATACATTGCACCGGAACCGCTGATAAGAAGATCTTCCTCCTCCTGACTCTCCTGTGAATGATATGAAAGGAATCCGGACTCCAATCCTTTGGCTGCTGAAGCGCTCAGAAGCTGGGGGCTCATTGTATAGCAAGAATGTGGCGTAGGCGCAGCATCTATGCCGACCCCAGTCGCAACAGACTGAAGCTGAGAGACTTCCGACATCACGCCCTCACACATATGCGGCTCGCTGCCGAATACTTCAAGGAATGTCCTTGTATAAATAGGATGATTCTTCTTCACTTCAAATGAAGAATCATCATTGCTGATGTCAGCCATTGCAGAGACTCCGTCCTCCCACATCTTGTCCATCCACTGGCGGGTAAGCTGAATCTTTGTCTCACGTCCTGCCCAATCTCTCAGCTCATTGATCTGATCGATAAAACCTGCCATTCCTGTTCCTTTACGGAACTTCTTGTGAAGATGCGACAGTTCTATATGACAATGAGCATTGACAAATCCGGGAACCAATGCCCCAGGTGACACAACCTCTCCCTCATCACATTGTCCTACTGCCATTATTGTTCCATCTTCATCATTGAACTCCACGAAGCCGTTGCTGATGGGCTGCGAATCCAATGTATAGACTGATTCCGCAGTTATTCTGACCTTTGCCATAGTTTATTCTTTATTCTTTTCACTTAGCACCGCTCTGTTCTCTCTTCGGACAAGATGCGGTTTTTCCGCTGCAAGTTCCATTTTGACCAGCTCTCCTTTTCTGAGATTCAGTGGTTTGGCAATGGAATCCACGATTGCAAGACTGTCCGCAAGCACCAATGAATCGGCAGGAGGCAATGAATCATTGACCTCCAGCGAATCAAGTATTATCATTCTGATGCGGTCATATATGGTATCAGCTCTCTCGATCGACTTCAGACGGTAAATCCACATCGCAGAATCCGGTTCGAAGGCCAAACTATCATAATTATGCACATAAGGCTCATCAAACATATACGGGAAAAACTCATCCCAGCTGATATCATATTTCAGATCAGGAAGATTCGCCTTCATATCCAAGAGTATCTGTTGCTTCCGCAATTCACTTATCCTTTCCTGCAGAATCTCCCCAGTAGTCCTCAAGATTCTCGCGAATCGCTCCGGATCATCCATATAGGCATCTATACTTCTTCGATAATCGTCTGAGTCATATCCGTATTTCTCCAGAATAGGTTCATAGACGAGCGAGGTATCAGCGATCATTCTGATACCGGGTGTAGATGTTATCCACTGGTCTGTCATCAGCATCTCTGCATAGATCCTGGCCATTTTCTTACGCGGAATCACCTTCGTGTCGTCTTTACCACACGAACTGATGATTCCACACATCAAAACAGCCAAAGCGGCTATATGCAGCAGTCCTCTCTTCATCTCTATCTCAATGTTGCACCAAACTCATTCTGGAACGTAGAGAGAAGCTTGCTCATTACCTTCTCCACATCATTATCTGTCAAAGTCTTGTCAAGATCCTGAAGCACAAAGCTAAGTGCATACTGCTTCTTGCCCTCTGCGATCTTGTCACCTCTGTAAACATCGAAAAGGCCTACCTGCTTGAGAAGCTTCTTGCCGACTCTGAACGCGCTCTTGCGAAGATCAGCATAAGTTACAGACTCATCCAGAAGGATGGCCAGGTCACGTCTTACTTCAGGGAACTTAGGAAGTTCCTTATATCTGATCTTATTTCTCTTTACAAGTTCAAGAAGTGCAGGCCAATTGATTTCAGCTGCAAAAACCGGCTGCTTGATGCCGAACTGCTTCAGTCTTGCCGGTGCTATTGTTCCCATAACGGCAAGAGGCTGGTGCGAACCAGGAAGGTTATATGCAAGTCCCTCAGAGAAGATGTCGGCTGGAGCTGCCTCAGTCTCGAGAGAATAGATATCGCATCCGAAACGCTTCAGAAGAAGCTCGAGATAACCCTTGAGCTGGAAATAGTTGCCCTTGCCAGGATCTGTTCTCCAAGACTTCTCCGGCTGGCCGCTGATAAAGAGTGCATAACAGGTATGCTCTTCATAGGAATCAAGGGTCTTGCCATCTTTCTCAGGATCGAATGAATATACAGATCCGTACTCAAAAGTCTTGATGTTTGTAATCTGGCGGTTAATATTATACGCAACCACTTCAAGTCCGTTAAGAAGGAGGGTCTGCCTCATCACATTCAGGTCAGAACTGAGCGGATTCATAATCCGCACACACTTCTCCTCAGGGAAAGTCTTGAGCTTTGAATAATAGTCAGACTTTGTGAGAGAGTTATTCATTGTCTCCACAAACCCGTTGGCTGCCAAGAAATCCGATACGGCCTTCCTTACCTGCTCAGGCTCTGGCTTCTGCGGTGCATTCACCGACATTCTCATTGCCTGCGGAAGCTCGATATTGTTATATCCGTATATACGGAGGATCTCCTCTACAATATCACACTCGCGATACACATCGATCATATATGAAGGGACAGCCACCTTAGCTCCTGTCTCATTCTTTTCAATGAATTCATACGCAAGATTCTCCAGGATAGCCTCGATTACTTCGTGACCGATCTTCTTTCCTACGAAGTTTTCGATACGGTCATAATCCAAGTCGACGACTTTCTTCTCAATCTTCTCAGGATAGAATTCCTGAACTTTGCCAACAATCTGTCCTCCAGCGATTTCCTGTATCAGAAGAGCTGCTCTCTTTGCAGCATATTCCACCACAAGAGGATCCGCTCCACGCTCATAACGGAATGAGGCATCAGTCTTGAGACCGTGTCTCTTTGAACTCTTTCGGATAGAAACAGGATTGAAATATGCACTTTCAAGGAAGACATCGGTTGTTGCCTCTGTAACGCCAGACTCCTCACCTCCGAATACACCTGCAAGGCACATTGGCTTTTCTGTATTGGCGATCATAAGATCTGCGGCACTCAACGTACGCTCTACTCCATCGAGAGTAACAAATTTCTCTCCCTCCTCCGCACGGCGAACGACAACCTTTCCACCAGCGACCTTTGCAAGGTCAAAGGCGTGAAGCGGCTGTCCGATCTCGTGAAGTACGAAATTAGTGATATCGACAATATTGTTGATAGGTCTGAGGCCTATTGCAAGAAGCTTCTTCTGAAGCCACTCAGGAGAGGCCTCTACCTTGACTCCCCTGATGGTTGTTCCAGTATATCTTGGAGCCCCGTCAGCCGCAAGAACCTCGACCGGAACTGCTTCGCCCTCACCTTCCGCAAATGCCGACACATCTGGAATATTGAGCTTACTAGGTATGTTGTTATGCTTGAGATACGCATAGAGGTCACGGGCTACTCCGATATGGGAAGCCGCATCCACGCGATTGGCAGTAAGACCAATCTCAATCAGAGCATCTGTGGCAAGTCCGAGATAATCCTTAGCAGGAGTTCCGACAACTGCCTCCGGATCAAGCACCATAATACCATCGTGCGACTCTCCTATTCCAAGTTCATCCTCAGCGCAGATCATACCGAAAGACTCCACTCCACGGATCTTGGATTTCTTGATCTTAAAATCTTCGCCAAGCACTGTTCCTACTGTAGCAAGAAGAACCTTTTGACCTGCTGCAACATTCGGTGCTCCACATACGACCTGAAGAAGTTCTGAATCACCTGTATTAAGCTTGGTGATGTGAAGATGATCTGAATCCGGATGATCCACACATTCCACTACTTCAGCTACAATAACTCCGGCAAGACCGCCCGGAATCTCCTCTATCTGCTCAAGAGAATCGACTTCAAGTCCGATGGAAGTCAACGCCTCTGCCACTGCCTCAGGAGCGAGGTCACACTCAAGATAATCCTTGAGCCAATTGTAAGAAATCTTCATATATCTTTATACTTTTAATTTTCTAAATCTTCTTTCGAGAAGAGAGATTTTACAAACTCTCTCTTATTGAATACCTTAAGGTCATCAATTCCCTCACCGATACCAACAAATTTAATAGGAACACGGAACTGATCGACAATTCCGACCACGACTCCACCCTTAGCTGTACCATCAAGCTTAGTAATGGCCAATGCAGTAATGTCTGTCGCACGCGCAAACTCCTTTGCCTGCTGGAAGGCATTCTGACCTGTAGATCCGTCAAGGACCAGAAGAACTTCGTGCGGAGCATCCGGAATGACCTTTCTCATCACATTACGGATCTTCGTAAGCTCATTCATAAGATCTATCCTATTATGGAGACGACCGGCAGTATCAATGATAACCACATCTGCATCTCTTGCTACAGCAGCCTTGACAGAATCAAATGCTACAGAAGCTGGATCGGATCCCATATCTTGCTTTACAATATCCACTCCTGCACGTTCCGACCATATAGTCAGCTGATCGACCGCTGCAGCACGAAAAGTATCCGCCGCTCCTACAATAACTTTCTTTCCCTGTGCCTGAAGTCTGCTGGCAAGCTTTCCGATTGTGGTCGTCTTACCGACACCGTTGACACCTACTACCATTATAACATATGGCTTTTTGGTAAAATCAAAAGGCTGGACTTCGTCATCTGATGACTCACCGTCTTTCACGTTCAGAAGAGTAGCAATTTCATCACGAAGCATATCGATAAGTTCATCCATTGTGACATACTTGTCACGACTTACCCGTTCCTCAAGATTTTCAATAATCTTCAGAGTAGTATCGACACCCATATCAGTCGCGACGAGCGCTTCTTCAATCGCATCAAGCAAATCGTCATCCACCTCAGTCTTACCGACAATAGCGTGGGAGAGCCTCTTGAAGAAGCCCATATTAGTCTTTTTTACTCCTTTGTCAAAAATGCCCATAAAACACTAAGTTTAACTTGCAAATATAATATTTTTAGAGCGCATAAAAAAGTGGCGCAGCTGAAAATGTTCAACTGCGCCACTTATTTATACGATTCGGAAAGAATTATTTCTTTGCGAAGAAATCCTTTGCCTCTGACTCCTCAACAAGCTGCTCTGTAAACACATAAGCACCAGTCTTTGGAGATTTGTCCATACGGATACACTTTACCATCTTCTTGAGTGTACCGGCCTTGAAGGTTGCGACTGCTTTCTTTGCCATTTCTAATTCCTCCTAATTATTTGATCTCGCGGTGGAGAGTAACCTTCTTAAGGAAAGGGTTATACTTCTTGCGCTCCAGACGCTGAGTCGTGTTCTTCTTATTCTTAGTTGTGATGTATCTTGAGATACCTGGTACACCGCTCTCTCTCTGCTCAGTGCACTCAAGGATGACCTGCACCCTGTTACCT
>JAGKTT010000009.1 GCA_021153285.1 Bacteroidia bacterium | reverse complement strand
CTAACTTTACCTCGTTATCTTTTCTCAAACTTGTCAATGAACTGTCATTTGAGTGTCCGTTGTTTCTCAAATGGGCTGCAAAGATACGGACATTTTTTTTACTTCCAAATTTTTCTGCAATATTTTTGCAAAAATTTTCACATTTTTATTTTCTCCTCGCTTTAATATACTGTATATCAACACATTAACTCAACTAACACCCTATAAAGCACTGAATACCAGCCTTTTACACAACATACGTGCTGCGCTTTTGCAGCACGCATGTTATATATAACATTGATTTTCAATCACATACGTGTACAAAGCAAAATTTTATATATTTTTTCAGATATTATCCTTATTTTTGTGTTTTACTAAATAGATTAACCAAGCACTATTATTAATAATGGAAGAAAAAAAGACGCAATTACCGGAAAATGCCCATAGAGAGTTGAAGCCGGGTGAGGAATACCAGCCATTGCTGTCTCCTCAGAAGAATTATCCGGAAGTCACGCCTTGGTCTGTGACCCTCGGAATCATAATGACCATCATATTCTCGGCAGCAGCCGCATACCTCGGACTTAAGGTAGGACAGGTATTCGAAGCAGCCATCCCTATTGCGATCATTGCCGTCGGTCTCTCCGGAGCTCTCGGCAGAAAGAACGCCTTGGGAGAAAACGTGATGATCCAGTCAATCGGTTCCTGCTCGGGAGCCATAGTGGCAGGAGCGATCTTCACTCTTCCTGCACTATTCATCCTCCAGGACAAATATCCTGAACTCACAGTAAATTTCACCAAGGTATTCTTCTCATCACTTCTGGGAGGTATCCTCGGTATCCTCTTCCTGATTCCGTTCAGAAAATATTTCGTAAAGGAACAGCACGGAAAATATCCTTTCCCTGAAGCGACAGCCACCACACAGGTTCTCGTCAGCGGTGAAGGCGGCGGAAAAGGAGCCAAGACTCTTCTTATAAGCGGTCTCATCGGCGGTCTTTACGATTTCATAGTGTCCACATTCGGGCTCTGGGGCGAGACCCTCACCACCAAGATTCTCCCTTGGGGAGCAACAGTCGCCGAAAAGGCAAAGGTACTGCTGAAGGTCAATACCGGTGCCGCAGTCCTCGGACTTGGATATATCGTAGGATTGAAATATGCATTCATCATCTGTTGCGGAAGTTTCCTCGTGTGGCTTGTAATCATTCCGCTTATGAATCTCATCTGGGGCGGCCAGGTAATCGACCTTATGAATTCAGGCATCACACAGACCATCGGAGAAATGTCAGCTGACCAGATATTCAAGGAATATGCAAGACATATCGGTATCGGAGGTATCGCCACAGCCGGAATCGTGGGAATCGTGAAGTCATTCGGTGTGATAAAGTCAGCTGTAGGCCTCGCATCCAACGAGTTCAAAAGAAAGAAGACCGGAGCAGAGGCTGAGGTAATCAGAACCCAGAGAGACATCTCTATGAAGATCATCGTGATCGGTATCGCATTGACATTGGTGGCTGTATTCGCATTTTTCCTTTTCGGAGTTGTCGATAATCTCTGGCACGCCGTGGTAGGACTTCTCATTGTCGGAATCATCGCTTTCCTTTTCACGACAGTCGCAGCCAATGCGATCGCGATTGTTGGTTCAAACCCAGTCAGCGGTATGACGCTTATGACCCTCATCCTTGCATCGCTCATTATGGTGGCTGTAGGATTGAACGGTACAGCAGGTATGACAGCGGCATTGATCATCGGTGGAGTGGTCTGCACAGCTCTTTCAGTGGCAGGTGCATTCATCACCGACCTGAAGATCGGATATTGGATCGGATCGACCCCGAAGAAGCAGGAAAGCTGGAAATTCCTCGGAACACTCGTTGCTGCCGCTACAGTAGGAGGAGTGATGCTCGTGCTGAACAAGACCTACGGCTTCACAGGCGAAGGAGCTCTTGTTGCTCCTCAGGCCAATGCGATGGCAGCAGTGATCGAACCTATGATGAACGGTGGAAGTGCACCTTGGCTCCTGTACGGAATCGGTGCAATCATCGCGCTCATCCTTACATTCTTCAAGATCCCTGCACTTCCGTTCGCACTCGGAATGTTCATTCCTATTGACCTCAATATGCCTATGCTCATCGGTGGAGCAGTTTCGTGGTTCGTGGGAAGCCGCAGCAAGGACAAGGAGCTCAATGCAGAACGCACCGAGAAGGGCACGCTCATTGCTTCTGGATTCATCGCCGGCGGAGCGCTTATGGGAGTGGTCAGCGCGATACTCAGATTCGCGAATGTGGATATGTACATCGCACCGTCACCTTGGACAGAACCGATAGCAATCATTCCTTATACCGCAATTATCGTTTATATGATATATGCGGCTCTGAAGGTGAAAAAGTAATCGACTGATCCAAAGTAAGAGACTTATAATTAAAGCGTTAACTATGCAAGAAGTAATAGGCGCACTGATATTGACACTGATTGCCGGTTCAGCAACCGGCATCGGTGGCGCGCTTGTGCTTTTCAAGAAGAGGATCAGCAGCAATTTTCTGGCGGCAGCCCTCGGAGTCAGCGCAGGAGTGATGATCTTCATATCTCTTGCAGAACTCTTCCCGGAAGCTCAGGCTATGATTTCCGGCACAGGTCTGAGACACGGAGAAGCATTGGTACTGGTCGCATTCTTTGTCGGTATGGGCATCATAACATTGATTGACTTCACCATACCCGAATACGAGAACCCGCACGAAGCATCCGGACTATCGCTCAGCGACAGAACAGCCGCAGTAGGAGTCCTGGAGCATACCGGCAACGAAAAAGCTCTGCACAGACTCGGACTTCTGTCCGCACTGGCCATAGCAGTACATAATTTTCCGGAAGGAATAGCCACATTCATCGGAGCTATGAATGATCCGGAAATGGGAGCGGGAATCACCTTCGCGATAGCCATACACAACCTTCCCGAAGGCATTGCGGTCGCCATACCTATATATTATGCGACAAAGAGCAAGGGAAAAGCACTGCTTTATGCCACACTTTCCGGACTGAGCGAGCCGATTGGTGCTCTGCTGTGCTATGCTGTGGCATCTGTATTCGGAATCGAACTCACAGGTGGAAGTCCGGCATTTCCTATCGTCCTCTCTGCAGTAGCAGGAATTATGATCTACATATCGTTGGACGAGCTGCTTCCTACAGCGGAAAAATATGGCAAGCACCACATCGCCATAGCCGGAGTCGTAGGAGGAATGGCAATTATGGGAATCAGCCTGCTGATAATGTAAAATACAATATCTCGCTTAGCCTATCCTCGGATTAAAACAAAATTAAAACAATTATGGAAAAGATTTTAGACAGATTTCTCAGATATGTGGCTGTAGACACACAGTCAGACCCTGAATCCACATCTCAGCCAAGCGCAGCCAAAGAACTCAATCTCCTGAAGATGCTCCGCGACGAGCTTCAAGCAATGGGAGTGGAAGCTACACTTGACGAATACGGCTACGTAATGGCCAGCATCCCGTCAAACTGCGACAAGGATGTACCGGCAATCGGTTTCATCGCACACGCCGACACAGCACCTGACGCATCAGGAGCAGACATAAAGCCACAGATCATAGAGAACTATGACGGAGGTGAAATTCCTCTCAAAGGCGTACCGGGCCTCAGCCTCAAGCCATCGGAATTTCCTGAACTTGAGCTCTACAAGGGTCAGACACTCATCACCACCGACGGCACGACCCTCCTTGGAGCGGACGACAAAGCCGGCATCGCGGAGATTATGAATGCGGTTCAATATATCGTGGAGCATCCTGAATTCAAGCACGGAGAGATCAAGATCGGATTCACCCCTGACGAAGAAATCGGACGCGGAGTCGTGAAATTCGACGTCGCAAAATTCGGAGCAAAATACGCCTATACCCTCGACGGAGGTCAGGTCGGTGAACTCGAATACGAAAACTTCAATGCTGCCGGAGCTACCATACGCATCCAGGGCTGCAATGTCCATCCTGGCACAGCGAAGGGCAAGATGAAGAACGCCATCCTCATCGGAATGGAACTGAACAGTCTCCTCCCTGTGGACCAACGTCCTGAATACACCTGCGGCTACGAAGGCTTCTTCCATCTGATAAGCTTCAAAGGCGAAGTAGAGACAGCCACATTCTCGTACATCATCCGTGACCACGATATGGATCTCTATGAGCAGAAAAAGACATATATGCAGAAATGCGTGGACTTCATCAACGCAAAATACGGAGAGGGTACAGCCCTTCTTGATATGAAGCATCAATACTACAATATGCGTAAGGAAGTAGAGCCTCATTACCACATCGTAGAAAAAGCAATGAAGGCTATGGAAATGGAAGGGATCGCTCCACGCATCCAGCCGATCCGCGGAGGTACAGACGGAGCCAATCTCTCATTTATGGGACTCCCTTGCCCTAACATCTTCGCCGGCGGACACAATTTCCACGGTAAGATGGAATATGTTCCACTCGAAAGTATGGAGAAAGCCGGCAAGGTCATCCTGAACATCATTTCCCTCTTCGCTGAAGAATAATTCGATCCGAAAGCACAGAATCGGACGTTTCCGTGCTTTCGGGATACAATTTTGGCGTCAAAAGCACGGAATTGCCATTATTTGTGCTTTCGGGATACAATTTTGGCGTCAAAAGCACAGAATTGCCATTATTTGTGCTTTTGACGCCAAGTTTATTTCTTTCGGGAAACTGCCTTGGCTGCCTTTTGGGCTTCCTTGGCCTTCTGTTTTTCAAATTGCTTCTTATATCTAAGGAGGGTCTCATTGTCCTTTTCTGCCTCGCGGGCGGCCTTTTCAAGGGCCTTGCGTTTGCGTTCTCGCTCCTTTGCCTTGCGTTTAGCCTCCTTAGCCGCAGCTTTTTCAGCATCCCGCTTGTCGAGTTCTGCCCATCGTGCCTCCTTTGCTTCCTGACGAGCCTTGCGTTTTGCTTCCAGGGCAGCCTTCTTTTCGGCTTTCAGACGCTCCTTTTCCTCCTTCTTCCTTGCCTTTTCCGCTTCGGCTTCCGCCTTGGCCTTTGCCTCAAGTTCCTCCGGAGTCAATACGGCGAGGCTATCTGCAATCTGAAGACTGTCGGAAACCGCGAGGGAATCAATAGCCATTGACAAAGAATCAACTGACGCCGCCAGCGAATCAGCCACTGCAAGAGAGTCAACCGCCAACGAAAGCGAGTCGCTCAAAGCCAGACTGTCTGCCAATGCAAGGCTATCCTTCAATGCAAGCGAATCCAGACGTGCTCTTTCTGCTGCCTGACGCTCTGCAATTGCTCTTTCGCGCTCACGGACCTTGCGTAATGAATCCCTTACTTCCATCTGACGATAGACGTCATCCATATAGCCAGGGAAATAGATGTCGGTCTGTCTGAACTTAGTCTTCGGACGGGCAGCATATCTGAGTCTTTCACTCGGACGGAGAGAGAGCGGAGTAACCGCATATCTGTCTGCCGGACGTTTCTCCGGCTGCCAGTTGAATCCCTTGAGCCTCTGCTCCTCTGCCGGGAGCTGAACGACTGGGTAACCATCATTCTTGGCCTGTTCAAAATAATATACTCTCTGAAGCTCACCGTCCTTGAATATGGCTGAAAGCATCTTGGAGTCTGTCTTGTTTACTGTAGCGAAGGATCCATTCTCCTCGAGGAAGAACATCGCAGCAGCTCCCCCCAGCACGTCGAAGCGGTCCAATTGGCCATTACCGCTGAAGAATGCAAGCATTTCCGCACCCTTGATCTGGTCGAAATGGGATGTATCCTCCTGAATGGTGATGAAGGCATTGGACATAAGGCTGGCTTTCTCCATCGAGCCACCTTCGATCACAAGGGAAACACTGTCAGCAGAATATTGACGTGTGATCTCCTGCCAGATGATCGGCTCCTTGAAAAGGCGAGCCAATGAATCAAGGTCGCTGTACAGAAGAGAGTCACAGACTACCTGCATACTCTTCTTATATATCTTCACCTTGCCGATGGCTTCGAGGAAACCTATCTTAGTGGTGTCCAGATTCGCAAGGCTGTCTGCTCGGGCCAATGAATCCGCGCGGGCCTTTTCTGCCGCCAGAGCCGCAGAATCCACGACAGTCGTCGTATCCTGAGCAAGGACTGTTCCGATGGAGTCAGATATAGCCGTTCCGATGGAATCAGTAGGGGCCAATGTATCAGATACTGCAAGAGAGTCCGAATCCATCTTATATTTACTCAGGTCAGGTCTACCTGAAGGTCTGCGTGATGGCCTGTTCGGTTTTTCATTAAGTAGAGAATCAGTCGAAGGAAGAGCTGCCGCAAGACTGTCGACTACCTGAGGCATAACCAGAGTATCGCCAGGTGTTCTGAATGCCAGTGCATCAGGCGGAGCTGCTGAAGCCTTCTTGACAGGTCCGCCCTTGAGTCCCTGTGGAGGACGGTTAGGGTCATTCTTAGCTGCCTCTTCCGCCGCCTTGGCTGCTTCCGCTGCCGCTTTCTTACGGAATTCGCCTACAGGGTCGGTTTCAAGAGACTTCAGACGCTTTTCCGCATCGGCTACTGCCGCCGGAGTGATATCGCATTTACGAAGTGTGTAATAAACGAGCTTTTCCGCTCCCAGATAAACAGTATCAATCGAACCGTCAGCTTCTTCATTCTGGGAGATGACAGCAGGCTTGCGGGTCAGAGTGACCTTGGATATGGAGTCGACGTACTCGAGTCTGCCTGCTAAGCCGAAGACATTGCGAGTCGTGTCCGTAACCTGTGCATTTCCAAGCATTTCCACATTGGAAGTAAGCCTGCTGAAGAAAAGGCTGTCGCACCATCCCTCCTGATCCTGAGACATCACGTGGACATTATCAGCAAAGAAGAAAAGTTCCTTCGAGCGGTCGTACCATCCGCGATTTGAAGAAAGCATATTGTCATCCTGCCAGGCATCGGTTGCGAAACCGAATGTAGCAAGATTGCGGTCTGATTCATATACCAGCTCTCTCGTCTTCACGAAAATAGAGTCGGTGAACATATTGACATCATTCTCGAATGTAAACTTCTTGATCTTAGAGTCGTAAGTTCCATTGCGGCTTTCTATGATCTGTCCGTCCTTGTCGCGCATAGAACCACCGTTCATAAAGACAGCTACAGAGTCCTGAGTATCATAGTCCAAAAATCTGGTTCTCAGAGTATTATGATCCTTGTCGGTAAGCTGAACGACAGATCCGCGGAACTGAGCCAGATTATCATCCACCAGATATTTGAGTTTGTCGCTGGTGAGGACTGTCTCTTCCTGAAGAATGCTGACATTGCCCCACGCATCGATGATCTGTGTCTCGACATTCCAAAGGGCAGTATCGCAGATCAGATAAGTGTTGTTGTGAAGGAAGCGGGCCGGACCTACGACTTTCCTGTACCTTGACCCCTCCAGATCTACCATCTGTGCGGATTTCGAACTGAGGAGTACAACAAGACTGTCCTTTGTCTCCTGCTTCTGATTTTGGGCAACAGCAGAAAGGCAAAGGGCCAGAAAAGAGAGGATAAGGATCAGTTTCTTCAAAAGGTGCATAGTTTATTTGCGGAATTTTTCCGACCATCCCTCACGTTCAAAGTCACAATCCTTGAAAAGAGGGTCAATTATTATCAATGTCGACTGGATTTTCTCATCAACGAACTTATTGATGGCTTCCTGCCTCTTGGCATCTGTAGCCATATTAAGCAGAAGGGTGTAGTCGTTTGTAAAGGTGGCCGGATGAGCCGGAATGATCTTATCCACCTTAATTATCTTATATACGGTGTTTCCGTCTCGTCCCTCATTGTCAAGAGAAACGAAAGAATCAGATATTTCTCCTTCCTTAAGATTCTTGATGGCAGCATAGTCCTGAGGCTTGAGCTGGTCGATCTCGAAATATGAAGAGCCGGACGTCGGATCGGCCATCTGACCGCCATTGGTTCTTGTAGCCGGATCTTCTGAATAGAATCTTGCAGCAAGTTCGAATGTGACTGCCTCATTTGCAAGTTCAGTCTTGAGGCTGTCGAGAACGCGGAAACCCTTTTCCATATCCTCTGAAGTATATTCAGGCTTGAGGAGGATGTGACGGGCATTGAACATATCTCCCTTCTTTTCAAGAACTTCGATAAGATGGAAGCCATCCGGAGTCTCTATGATCTGAGAAACGACTCCCGGCTTGAGAGACATCGCCGCATCAGAGAACGCAGGCCAGAAAATCGACTTGGAAGCCATTCCGAGTTCACCACCCTTACGTGCACTTCCGGGATCCTGAGAATAGATACGTGCGAGGGTAGAGAATTTCTCTCCATTGATGATACGCTCACGAATGGCCAGCAAACGTTCCTTCACCGCCAGCTTTGCAGCCTCACGGTCAGGATAGATGCAGATCTGGCTGAGCTGGTACATAACAGGGACCACGGGAAGATCTGCAGGATCAGTATTGTCTATGAACTGCTGGACATCATATGGAGTAAGATCAGGCACCTTGCTTGCGATCTCCTGCTGCATCTGCTGTGCCAATGTCCTGTCCTCCAAATCCTTACGGAGCTGCTGACGAAGCTTGTAGGCACTCTTTCCGTACTGTTTCTCGACACCTTCCTCGCCACCGTAGTATGTGAGGATGTTAGCCATATAATCGTTGAGATTGCCCTCTACCATATCATTATTGACCTCGAGCGAGTCCACACGTGCCTGCATAAGGAAAAGCTTCGAAACCATCATTGTTTCAAGCATTTCGCATCTGCCGGATTTGTCCGACATAAAGCCGCCCATCTGCTGGTTCTTGATTTCCTCCTCGACATCGGAAAGCATAATGATCTCATTTCCGACTACGGCTACGGTCTTGTCTATAAGTCCGTTCTGGTATTTCTGTGCCGATGCAGTCACTGAAGCTGTCAGAACGACCACTGCAGCAGCTGCAAATCTCATAATACGGAGACTGTTCATATATCCTGAAATATGTTTTTGTTTAATATATTACAAATTGTCCTTTTTCGCGCGCGTCCTTTAGCAAATCCTGTTCCAAACCTGTTATCAGACTCTGTTTGCGCGTACTAATTATCATATCCTTTATCTGCGGAATGCAATATTCCATTGGAGCTGTCTTACCCTCACGTACAATTTCAGAGATGAAGGCCAGACTGGTGACTCCAGTACTATCGGTCATCTCAACCCATCCGCCTTTAACTGAAGACATTACAGTCACATAGTCCGTTCCGAATTCGAGCGCCAGCGAGGCTGCATCTATCCATCTGTTACCCCAAGTAGTGAATTTCAGAGCTGACGAATACGCCAGACTGTCTGCATCCACAAGATCCTGCACCTGATCCGAGGACATCTTCTTGCGGATCTTCGGAAGGACAGGTGAATCAGCCGATATCTTCAGATAACGCGCCTTGACAATCGGTCGGGACAGTTCGAATTTATTGACATTGGCCACATAATAGGCTTCCACATTGTCCTCGGAAACAGCCGTATCAAGTCTTTCATTGACATAAAGCTGCTCGTAGCGATACTTCAGAAGCGACTTCCTGTATTCTTCGAGTTCCTTCGTTACATCCTTCTCAGCCTTTGAAAGCTGTTCCTGAGCTATTGTCAGAAAGAGCTGGTCCAATGCCCAGGCATTGATATACTGCCGAGCGAGCCTGACACTGTCTTCACTTTGTATTCCCTTAGGAATCAGCGCATTAAGCTCACTTCTATATAATTTCGCATTGCCTGCCTCAGCGACTGTCTCTTCATTACTCAAAAAGGATGAAATCGTCTTGCACGACATAAAAGCCGGCAAGACGATCCCTAAGATTGCGATCATATGGACAATCCGCTTCATCAGCAGACTATCTTGAGTAGTTAGGAGCCTCGCGAGTAATGGTCACATCGTGCGGATGTCCCTCAAGATATCCTGCATTGGTGATGCGTACGAATCTTGCATCGCGGAGCTTCTCGATATTTGCTGCTCCAACATAGCCCATACCTGCGCGGAGACCACCCACGAGCTGATAAACCACCTCATTGAGAGTTCCCTTGTAAGGAACCTGAGCTACGATTCCTTCCGGAACGAGCTTCTTGATATCTTCTTCCATATCCTGGAAGTAGCGGTCCTTCGAGCCCTGCTGCATAGCCTCAAGCGAGCCCATACCGCGGTATGACTTGTATTTACGTCCATTGAGGATGATTGTCTCTCCTGGTGATTCTTCTACACCTGCGAAGAGCGAACCTGCCATAATGGTGCTTGCACCCGCTGCGAGAGCTTTCACTACGTCACCTGAGTAACGGATACCACCGTCAGCGATTACAGGGACGCCAGTACCCTTTAGAGCCTCAGAAGCCATCATAACTGCTGAAAGCTGAGGCATACCCACACCTGCGATTACGCGGGTAGTACATATAGAACCAGGTCCGATACCTACCTTCACTGCACTTACACCTGCATCTGCGAGGGCTTTGGCACCCTCTGCAGTAGCCACGTTACCTGCTACGATCTGCACATCCGGAAGAGCCTGACAAGCACTCTTGATAACGTCCAGAACGCCCTGTGAGTGACCGTGAGCTGTGTCAACGACCACCGCATCAGCACCTGCGCTTACGAGCATCTCGATACGCTCGATTGTATCTGACTTCACACCCACAGCGGCAGCCACGAGAAGGCGGCCCTTGCTGTCCTTTGAAGCGATAGGATTGTCCTTGATCTTCATAAGGTCCTTGTAAGTGATGAGGCCTACGAGCTTACCATCAGCATCCACAACCGGAAGTTTCTCGATCTTGTACTGACGAAGAATTTCTGTTGCGTCAGGAAGGCTGATGCCCTTCTGAGCTGTCACGAGATTCTCCCTTGTCATAATTTCAGATACAGGCATCTTCGGATCTCTCTGGAAACGAAGGTCACGGTTTGTGACGATACCCACAAGATAGCCATTGTCATCCACCACAGGAATACCTCCGATATGATGCTGAGCCATCATTCCAAGGACCTGACCTACAGTAGCATCAGGGTGAATGGTCACAGGATCATAGATCATTCCGTTTTCAGCCCTCTTCACACGACGCACCTGGTTCATCTGTTCCTCGATGGTCATATTCTTGTGGATAACTCCGATACCGCCGGCACGAGCCATTGCGATAGCGAGCTCAGCCTCGGTCACGGTATCCATTGCAGCAGAAACGATAGGAGTCTGGAGAGTGATCTCTCTAGTGAACTTGGTAGATACATCCACAGTCCTCGGCAGAACCTCAGAGTGTGCAGGAATAAGCAAAACGTCGTCGAAGGTCAGTCCTTCAATAATCGGTGAATTTGTAAATGTCTGCATTGCTGAATAAAATTTGGCAAATGTAACAATATTTTCCGAAAGTCTAAAGAGGTGGCGGGGTTTTTCGAAGATTTACAGATGCATTTAACGGCTTACACGTTACATTTGCCGCAGGCCGTATACGTTACCCCCTCTCCAAACCTCTCCCCTCGGGGAAGAGGCTTACTACCGCTAAGCGGAAAATCGTAACAATATTTTCCGAAAGTCTAAAGAGGTGGCGGGGTTTTTCGAAGATTTACAGTCGTTTTCCCTGCCAGGAGTCACGCTCCTGAAGGCGTTTTTCCAGAAGACGGAGAAGCTCGACATTGCGGATAAGCCCCCACGGAGTCTCATTCACGAAACGGGGAGGCACTTCGCCGACAAAGCGCTCGATGAAAAGGTCAGGACGGAGCCTCTCCAGCATATCCACAAAGAAATCCAGATAATCTTCGAGACTGAAGCGTTCAAAATCCTGCGGATGCTCAGCATACTCCTTCTCCATTCTGGTTCCCTTGACGATCTGGAGCTGATGGAACTTCACCGATCGGATCGGAAGTGCATTTATCAACTTGCAGCTGTCAAGCATCATCTGTCTGGTCTCCCCCGGAAGACCAAGAATAAAATGCACTCCAACATCCAGTCCGCGGTCTGCAGTCATCTGCACTGCCACGCGTGCTGTTTCGAAATCGTGGCCGCGGTTGATTCTCACGAGAGTCTGATCGTAACACGACTCGATTCCATATTCCACAATTATGATGGGCGCAGTCCGCTCCCGCCCATCAGACAAAGACCTGGTCCAATCCTTCAAGACATTGCCTCTCGCAAGTTCTGCCAGATAATCCATCTTCTGCTCGTCGACACAGTCAGGTCTGGTACCGATCACAAGCCCCACCACATCAGGATGCCTCAAGGCCTCTTCATAAAGGGTCTTGAGACGTTCCAAAGAGGCATATGTATTCGAAAACGATTGAAAATAAGCGAGATAGTGTTCTGTGGTACGATAACGGACTTTATGGAATTCAATACCTTCGTCCAGCTGCTGGTGCAAGCTCTTCCCTGCAGTACTGTACGAAGGATGGAAGGCCGCATTGTCACAATATGTACATCCTCCCCGTCCCACCTTGCCATCACGGTTCGGACAGGTAAAGCCAGCATCCAGAACAATCTTCTGAAGACGCTCACCATACTTTCTCTTGAAATATCCTACAAAGGAATTATATCTCTTCCCGTCCGGGAATCCGTAATCTTCGTAACCCATAGCTGTCATTTTCGGAGCAAAGATAGCAGAAATGCTGCAGAAAGATAAGCCGTTGAGCGGAAAATCGGGCGCAGAAGCAGTTCTCGTCGCTCAACGGCATTGAAAACAGACCCATTGAGCGGCCGGAATAGGCTCTGAGGCTGATTTTCCGCTCAACGGTTTCGAGTCATTGCAAAATTTCCTAATTTTGCCTGAAGTTAAACAAGAAGAACAATGAAAAGAGTCATAAGCATATGGATACTGGCAATCGTTTCGCTTGGAGCGATGGCACAGGAGAAAAGAATGGCGGTAGTAGAGTTTTCGACCTGTTATCTGAGACTGAAACCTGACTATGAGTCGCCGCTGGAAACCCAGGAACTGATGGGAACCGTGGTGGAGATTGTAGGTGAGCAGAGTTATTGGAGAGAAGTGGTCACACCGCAGCCATACAGAGCGTGGTGCACCGATCAGGGGCTGGTAGAGATGAGTGCAGATGAACTCAAAGCATACGAAGAAGCACCTAAGGTGATGTTCTGCGACCTTTACGGACATATATATAAGGAACCTTCAATGGATTCACCGACAATATGTGACCTGGTGGGAGGGGACCTGCTCAGGCTGACGACAGTAAAAGACAATACTGACAAGACATTGAATAAGGCCCTTAAAGGCAGATGGACGAAGGTGATGCTGCCATCAGGAAAGACTGGCTTCGTTCCTTCGAAGCAGCTTAAGCTTCACAAGGGATTCAGGTCAATATCAATGGGTGAAGGTTCGGCTGAAAGCATTTCAAGCGAAACGACTGAGGCCATCATCGCTCAGGCTGAAAAGCTCCTGGGAGTACCGTATCTCTGGGGAGGAATGTCAGCCAAGGGAGTGGACTGCAGCGGTCTGGTGAGAATCAGCCACATTATGAACGGCATCTTGCTGCCAAGGAATGCTTCGCAGCAGGTCAAGTGCGGAGAGCGTGTGGAACTGGACAATCTGCAGCGAGGCGATCTGGTTTTCTTCGGAACACCTGCAACCGATGAAAAGCCGATGAGGATAACTCACGTGGGCATATATCTGGGAGAAAACAAGATCATCCACTCTTCCCACAGGGTCAGGATAAACTCGCTGATACCAGGAGATGATGACTATTATGAGAACTCACATAGGCTGGTTGCTGCCATCAGACTTTAAAAAAAGTTAAAAAGACATAAAAAAGAGAAAAACTTTTCGGTCATTCGTAAAGTTTTTCTCTTTTTTATGCAGATTCGCTTGAAGAATTCGTATCTTGTCGGGGAATAACAGGGGGATGAAAAGTTTTTTAACGGGGGCATTATGCCTTATTATAAACTTTTCAATTTTATGATAATGAAGAAAAAATCTAAAAACACCCCTAAGAGCAGATTGGTGGAAATCGACGGGGTCAGCTATCTGCTCATTAATGGAAATCTGCTTAGGTACGCAGATCTGACATTTGACAAAGGTTTCAAGATTGTGCTTGGATGTATCGGAAGCGAAGAAGTGTTGAGGCATCTTCTGAACAGACTGCTAGGCACAAGCATTGTACACCTGGAATACCGCAACACCGAGCATCCCGGAATGACGGAAGACGAAAGAAGTTCCCGATTCGATGTTTATTGTGAAGATGAAACCGGAAGATGCTTTCAGGTGGAGATGCAGAACTGGAGTCAGAAGCACTATTTTAAGAGAGCGATTTATTACTCCTCGTTAGTACTGATGGATCAGGTGGCGAAGGAGCAGATTAAAATCAGGAAAGAGCCTGGCAGAAAATGGGACTACGACTTCCAGCCACTGTATGTAGTAAGTTTTGTGAACTTCAAGAGCAATGATTCGTCTGACGGACAATCTAAGAGAAAGAACCCGTTCATATCGACCTACCGGTATTCAGACGTCGAAACAAAGGAGGAACTGAGTAACAGCACAAATTTGGTATTCATTGACTTGCACAACTTCGACAAAAGGGAGGAAGAGTGCGAGAGTCTGGAAGACCTATGGATGTACAGCATCAAGAATATGCACAATCTTCTCGACTGTCCGGAGAAAATAAAGGGCACAGAAATCGAAGACCTGTACATAAAGGCTGAACTGGCCAAAATGAAAGTCGAACAACGTAAAAAATACGAAGAAGAAGTTATGACACGCAATGACATTCTTAACAGTATCGCCGAGCAGTTGGAAGATGCCAGAAAGGAAGCTGCCAGAATCGGAGCTGCTGAAGGCCGGGAAGAGGGCCTAAGAAAGGGAATGGCAGAAGGATTGGCAAAAGGCAGAACCCAAGGACTAGAAACAGGATTAGCAGAAGGAAGAGCAGAGGGAAGAGCCGAAGGAAGAGCAGAAGGAAGAGCGGAAGGAAGAGCGGAAGGAAGAGCGGAAGGAATTGCAGAGGGCAAAAATAAAGGAAGAGCGGAGGTGATAAGACAATTCCATTCGAAGGGAATGAGTGCAGAACAGATTGCTGATCTGCTGGATGCTGACGTGGCTGACATCGAGAAGATTCTGCAATAAGGAAGCCTTCATAGAAAGAGCGGTGCGACAAGGAATGGTCAATTCTTGTAGCACCGCTTCGATTGATGTGCAGATCAGTCGCTATGACTACTTCATCTTGACAGTCGGATGGCTTATGAGATCACCGATAGTTGCAGAGCCACTGACTGTACAAGTATGACCCTGACCCCACCAGCTGCTTACTGTGTGGCTGTAGCTTGCAGTCACCTCGGTAGTATTGGTAACTCCTTCAAATACCACATTTTCGTAAGCAATTGTATATGTGTTTCCTGACTTATTCCTTGTTACCAAGCCATAAGTAGTAATCTCCGTACCATTAGCAGTCAATGTCGGAGTAACAGAATTAACATCTGGTGCATTACTGCTCGAATGCGTAAATGTTACTGTGAGCTTACTGATTGTCACCTTATTAGACTGCTCTGCATCAAGGTAAGCAGTAGCATAGCCTGTAGCATTTAGAGTCACCTTAACCGGACCCTTTTCGTTCACAGTACGCAACGTAAGCGTCTGCAGACCCGTAGTCTGAGGAGTATATGTAAAGATCGTCTCACCCGCCTTATTTGTAAGACCCTCAAGGGCAACAGTGACAACAATTGGCTGGTCAGTAGCATCTACAACCTTATTCATACTAAAGTGGAACTCGACCTCCTTACCAGCGCCCTCAGGCACTCCATCAGGGAAGTTCAGCAGAGTGAAGGACTCGCCATTTTCAAACCAGTCCGAGGCCAGATTGAAGTACTTGTTGTATACATAAACCGTAGAGGCATTCTCCGCCTTGGTGGTAAGCCAATATGTCCTGATGAGCTTCAGACCCTCATACATCTCAAGTGCCTGGTAATCCTCGTAAGTGTCGATCGTCTTAATAAAATGAAATGACTTCTTTCCGGACTTATCCGGTACAATCGACAGCGCCGGTTCGACCGGCATCACATTATTCTCCTGGGTCGCATCCGGGGTTAATGTCAGGTCCGCCACCTCAATGGCAAAATCCAATGGAAAAAGGTCCGGTGTGAGGTCGGTAGGAAGCCTGAGTGCCACATCCATCAGCTTGCCTGCCTCCTTCGCTATATATTTCGGCCAGCAGTTTACCTTCAACTCCAATGGCCTCTGAAGCCTGTAACGGATGGTCTTATGAAGGTTGGAATTATCCTGCACGTTGAGATATATCTCCTGAACGTGTGTGATGGCACCCGGATTCTGAACATTCAGAGTAACTTCGCGCCAACCCGACATCTCACCTGTAAGATCCGTATATCCGTCCACCCTACCCTTGATCACGGAACCGGTGCCGTCGAGAATGCCCTCTACCAGCACTCTGTCGTTGGCTGTAACATTATAATTCTGGATACTTGGGATGTATTTGTATCTGAGCTTGATAGGAGCATTGGATGTCAAAGTCGTATCGGTATAACTCACAAAGATACGTCCCAGACCGTCGGAAACGTTGGTAAAGCCCTGGGTATCGGTCGCTCCTGCAAGGTTGTTTCCGGCAGGATTGTTCATCGCCTCTTCAAGAGTCGGGTATCCTGGACCAGCCACTTGATCTATAGTAAATGTATATTGGAAGTTCCTCAGAATATTATAGTAATAACTCTTACCATCAGCACCATGTCGCAGCAAGTCCACCTTATAGTATGAGTATGCGGCGGCATTGTTATATCGTCCCTTGATGATGATATGCGGAGGTGACTCACTCCACTGATGCTCGGCACCAGCACGAACTGAAACCTTACGTTCATACATATATGTAGGCTGACCGGGAGCAAGGAAATCAGAGTCCGAAAGGGTCGTCTTCAAGGCTGCACTCGGCAACGCGTGGCCATAATATTTATAAGTATCTCGCAGGGTTGCATATGGATGAAGGGCATTATTCGAATCTATGAAACTTTGAAAGCCGTGGGCTTCGATATTATACGGCGCTACCGTACCCCTGTCGATGGTGTTATATACCGCATAGGACTCCATATTGAATACATTGTCCTCAACCCCGTCAAGCACAGTAATAGAAGCATAATTCCTAAGGAGAGGGACACACTTGAATTTATTCGCAACCTCATCCACCAGCACGTTAGAATCATCCTCGGTCTTGATATACCAGACCTCAGTCCTGTACCAATAAGCAGTCTCTGTCTGGGAACCCTTCGATACATAAAGATTGGAAATGATATCACTTTCGTGACCATAGTGTATCTGATCCACAGGACAGTTTGCAATGAAATGAATTATCCTTTCCTTTTCCGTCTTACGCAGAGTCACCTTGAAGGCACGCTCATATTTATGACTGTCATGATCTGCAACAGGATCAACCAATGTCGCCTTATGAACATCAATATAGTATCCGTTCTCGTCAAAGACTACCACGTGCATACTATCTATGTCCGTAGCAGGGCTTTCTCCAAAGGCCTTTGTAGCCAGAGCATCATCGGACATCAGGACACTGAACGTCACCTCAACCGTACCCTCCGAGTCTCCATAGACAGGACGCTCAAGCAGCTCAGGCTCCTGACACGAAGCCAGCAGCCAAAGCATAGAACATATATATATAAGAATCCTTTTCATCATAAATCATTTTAACGTGGAGCATCACCCCAGGTAAACTCATATTCGTCAGTTGAACCGTTTTTAAGTTTTGCTTCCCTTTCCGAACCCCAGTACCACTCATCATAAACACATCTTATAGAGCCGGTGAAGTTGCTCTCATTCCACTTTATCTCTCTGATATTGATGGTAGACTGGTTCTGAACCTGGTCCGTAGAAGAATAGTAGTAGTTACCGCCGTAGAAGATATTCTGAATCGCTCCTTTCTGCTGAAGACTTATGACAAAGTTTATTTCCGCTGTGGTAGGAAGCCTCCATCTACCGGCAGGATATCCATCTTCCTGATATGATGCACATCGCATTGCAGCTCCTTCCGGAGTACTACCGCTACTGTAGCCTCCAAGGAACGACGCCACCCTGAACTTAGGTGAAATAACACGGAATATGTTCGGCTCCAGGCCATCCCTATTGTTGGTTGTAGGATAGTAATCTTGCAGCTGCCTTCCATTAATATCCGTCGCCCAAGATTTTGCCATATCATAGTTATCATCATTAAGATCGGCATCGCTGACGAGCACTCGAGGGTCACCGATCATATATGTATAGTTCTGGTTGTCCCTGTACTTGAATGTATCGTCAGCATTAAAGCTTGATACATTGATCACATACATATGGTCGCCATCGGTCGATTCACCACGGCACTGTCCGAGAATATACTTGCTGTTATTGTATGAAATATTCGAGGTCGTATAACTTACTTTATTGACATACACGGACTTTGCCTTACTCTGACTCGGAATAATATAGATCGGAGGATACTGCACAAAGACCACCCTCTCCACAAAGCCCTGCTCGTCAGCATCAAGCACACCGTTCGGAGTAAGGTCAAGCCAGACCTTAAGGTGATAGTAGATAGGAGAATATACATTCGTCGGAATAGCATTGGTCAGCACTATCTCATCCCCTGATATGGCAAACGAACTGTTATTCACTCCTGCCAGCTGCACTGATACCGGAGTCTTGCCGCTGCAATTGATATGATAAGCAGAATATTTATTATTCGAGTTATATTTCTCGATATCATCCAGTCCATCCAGACTTCCCGGCCACTCCAGAGTCCACGCCACCTTGTGAGAAGCCTCAAAAGGAAGATAACCTTTATCGGTATTGTTCATCTCAATGTAGGTCTCAGGCACCACCAGATAACGCCACTCATTCAGATTCACATCTTCCTTAAGTCCTGCATCTCCATCAGACCAGTCGAGGACATAACAACTCATATCCTTAAGCTCCACAGGTTCGTTATAGATACGAGAGCCAAGCACACCGATATTGAGATACATATCATACCAGTAATTCCTATCCACCTTCTTTGTCTTGCCGTTCACCACCACCTGGTAGTAATATGTGGTGAATCGGGTATCCTCATCCCTTTTCCAAGGAATCATCAGAGTAAAATACGGAGCCTGGACATCATTATCCTGTCCTACCCAATCGAGAGCATAGGAATAGAAAGATACATCACAGATATATCTGTAATAACACTTTGTTACAGTATGGCCATCCTCAACAAACTCTTTCTCTATTTCTCTATCGAAGGTAAATTTACTTGTATATAAGGTCTCGAACCTGTCTGCATCTCCTGTAACGTCAGTGTTATGAATAACATTATCGTCGCCTACCATTGTCTGCAGAAGCCCCTTATGAAGACCGATATGCATAGAGTTGATGCCGTTTTCCGGATGTGCCGGATCGATGAAATACGGACGCCAGATCTCTATCTTTTCTTCATTGGCAGACACATCCGTAGCCTTGACCTCAAGGTATTCCGGCACGAGAATAGTCATCGTGATCTTGCTGGCAGCCCTTTTCAGAGAGACATTACCCGTGATGGATTCTCCAGACTTGACAGCTTCGCAGGCACCTTCCATGATGAATTTCTCAGGCATCACAAAACTTCCGTCCGAGGCCACAACACCCTTGAACTCCTCTGACCTGATGGCAATCTCCTTGATTTTCTCTACTGTCTCATCGCCTTTAAACACAACATTATCAGGCATATTCGCCACCACATACACATCACACTGAGTCGCATTGTCAGGGAATAATTGAGAAGCGATTTCTTCTGAAACATAAACTGGAACCCTTTCAGAACCTGAGGTATTGTTCAGTCCGGAAATATGTTTGTAGAACACACACGTCTCACTTCCCTCGGGATAAAGGAAGATATCAAGCCTGGTGAGCAGACGTTCCCTTTCAGTTCCGGGATGCAGTGTAACATCTCCATTCGCCTTAGTGTCCATCGAGGTGTTATACACGGTCAAAGCTATGCAATCCTTTCCCTGAACCTGAAGATCATCCAGACCAGGAGTGCAGGAGCACAGTCCCAATGCCATTATAATCAATATGTATATCCGCAATTTCATCCTCTAATTAAATTCTGTTCTGCACAAGAGTGTATTCATTATAGTCGTGTCCCGGACAGAGGTTCTCCACTACGATAGTCTGACTATCATTAGCAGTCTTGACTACTATTCTCAATTTTGCCTTATTGGTATTTGTCTGACTGGAAGCATCCTTAACCCTTATTTTTAATCTCGCGATCTTTCCATCTCCCACTGTTCCTGAAGGATTTTCCGTCAAGACCTTATAATTATCCGAAGCATACGGATCATAGTAATCTGGATCCACAAACTCAAAAGCATCCGTATTTATTCCGGCTACCGGAACCAAAGAAGCCGTCCAAGTAGCTCCCTGAGGCGCATCAAGTTTGAAATAACATTCTGCAGGCTTGTTCTTGTCATTGAACAGCAGCACCTCGCCTGTATGCTCGTCAAGATGGCTTATGGTGTTGTCGTGCCACTGGATCTTGTCCGACACCACCACAACTTCAGTAAAGTCCAGAACAATCTCCTTTCTGTTCCAACGAAGAACCTCACAAGTGAGCGTGATCTCCTTATCCGTGAACACCAGTTCATACGAATACCTGTTGCCTGCAAGCCACTCCTTCTGCGAGAAACCGTTAAGCTGGAAAGTCTTGGTCTGAAGCGCATTCTTATCAGCAGCATTAGCATCCGTATATTTGACCTCCAGCACCGCATCAGCAAACTCCTCTTCTGACTGAGGCCATATCATACGGAAAGCCTGCACATCATTACGATCAAAAAGATTGATGGCAGCAGAGTCGCTGGTCAGTTTGTGGTTTCTGCCACCGAGATAGAGCGTATCAGATGCGATTTCTGTATATGTAACTACGGGCTTGCCCCCAGTAACTGTATCTACAGCACGCTCGAAATTAATAGTCGCCTTCTTCTGAGTCACCACCTTCAGGACAGCGCTGCTGATAGTCACAGGGGCCTGTCTCACACTCCGGACAGTGAACCTGAAAGCCGAGAAAAGATGGTTCAGTTTCAAATCTATCGGGGAAGAATCCGGATTGGTCTGAGTATATGTACGCTTGGTCACATCCGAGTACAGGAAGTCATACAGAGGAGAAGCGTGCGTGAACTTATACGCCGGCAGCGGAAGAGTGAAAGTATCTTTCTCAAAATGCGGATGCTCACCGAAGAACGTAATCGTATTGTATCCCGAAGGACCGGTAAAGAGCCAGCCGAAGCAGCTGTGGTTACTGCCGTAGAGCCAGAAATACTCGTCTCCGGACACATAGTCCCAGACCTGCTGACCATCGACAGTACAATGTATCCTCGAGTGATCGATGTACCATCTGTCCTCCGGAGCGACAGTCAAGGTACCATCTATACCGGTCATATAGTCATATACCACCAGCTCGTTACCCGAACGGTTTATATCCTCGATGAATGCCTTGGTCTGAGGATCGGCAGCCGTAAAACTAATTGCCGGTCCATGAAGCACATCTTTACATCCCTCCCTGCCGCAGGAAAGAAAGACAAGACTCAAGGCCAAGGTCAATATATATGTTATTCGTCTCATTTTCTACTGATTATCAATCATTTGCTGGGTTGCTATACCCCCCCCCATCGACATCGTTCCAATCGTAGGTTTCCGGAGCAAACTCTAACTTGTTCAGGCCGATTATCAAGTTATAGACATATCTCTTACCCATCTCCCACTCTGTAATTCCTACATCCTCTGGATCGACTACAAATGTCTGGTTATAGTATTTACCCATTGTATAGACGTGACAACCCACTGTAATAGGATGTGTCGGGCCCGGGATTATCAGAAGCTGGGCAACAGAACGAAGGTCCATATCCAGAAGAAGTTCTGCAGTTCCATCGTGTCCTCCTTCATCTCCGAATATATGTATATCGTCCTGACCTTTCAGATTGGTCCAACCTGCCGTAATGCTTCCATCATCATTTACCCTGGCAGAAAAGTCACCCGTATGGTATACCTGATCCAAAGTGATTCTGTCAATATGAACACGGTCCATATCATAGTCATCCTCTGCCCTCACCTTGAACTCCACCAGCGAAAGCGCGTGGTAGAAACGTGCAGGATAGACACTCAGCTTGTTCACTCCCACATATTTTCCATCCTTGACCTGCGGCATAAAGAACATCGCGTCACTCTGGGATCTGTTTATATACTCGTGCTCAGGATCAGTGATCTGCTCGGCTGTCATCGGGATATACTGTCCTACAGTGTAGCCGGGCACACTCAGAGTCCTGGTGGCCACATCGAAGGTAGCCATTTCCTTAAGAGGCTTAAGCGTACCGTCCATAGTCTGATTATCCACATTCACAGCCTGAAACTTATAGTAAGGACTGATACCAGCGAATATCAGTGATCCTTTCTCCGGCCAGATGTGAGGCTGAGGCTCCTTTTTTGAGGTACTTTTGCCGTCAGCGGACAACGTACTGATTATTCCACCCCACGCACCCTTGCCATCTCTGTATCCGAACTCTGCAGCCATAGGCTTGCCATCATTCAGAACCTGGTTTCCATCAGCATCCTTATAATACACATAAGGCACGACACCTGTCGTATTATCCCATGCTCCAGGCCCCAATGACGGATTATGAAACGCAAACACGCCCATCGTCTCCCCCTGCGGATAGGTCGTGCCCGTGATCGCTCCCGGGATGGATCTCGTCACAGTCGAGGCCACAGGAGTGATCGAGATATCCCCGCCGGATGTCTCGTACTCGATGTCGCTCTTCACGCAGGATGAGGCCGCCATAATCAGGGCGACCGCTCCAAGTACCTTTAATATATAGTAGGAATATCTCATTCTACTTTCTTTCGTTCCAATGTCCTATACCGGTGGTGCAGGACAGTTTCATTTCATTGATCCTCAGGGAATAGGTATAGTAACGGCCCGGTTCCCAGAATACATCTCGCAGCTCGGCTGTGTCCGTCTGTCCATCTATCCATTCTCCTTCATCCACGCGGAAAGCGTAGGTGAGCTCGATCGAGGGCGTCAGGCCCTGGGGAATGATGGTATGCACATCACCGATGAACTGCATCGTGGGTCCTGCGAGAAATTGTCCATCTCTCTCAGAATCAAAAATGGTGATATCCACAGCGGAAGACTCGTCGGCCTTCCAGTAGGGATATCTGATGGAGTGAAAGTCGCCGCGCATCGCCACACCCCTGAGAAGGATACGGTCAATACGCACATCGACGTCAGCTCCGAATCCGTTCGCCACACGCACGTCCAGCTTCGCCAGAGCGTGTATGAACGGAAGTTTCACCTCTCCCTCCGAAGAAGTGAGTGGCGAAGATGTCTTCGCAAAAAGCACCTCGGCACCATCCTCCCTCACATCGAATCCCTCCAGCACAAGGTTTCCGCCCTCGAACCTCATCGCGAGATCGTAAGGGGCATAGGCATAGAAGGTCAATGAGGACGACGTCGGCCAGAAAGGAAGTGACTCATCGCCCCAGATGCCACCGGAGCATCTGATCTGCTGATCGTCAATATACCTTCCGCCACTGCGACTGTCCAATGCCCACACCCCGAAGCTCCTGTCTTCGGGGAATGGGACGGACATATCAATATCAGAAGAAGACCTCACCTCGCTGCCGATGACCGGCTCGAACACAATCGGCCTCTGCACCAGCTCCACAGAAGAGATGCAGGCTGATGCGATAAGGGCCAATGGCAGGGATATGAGGGCTTTAAGGTGCATTGATTAGTAATTGATAGGCATTTCAACAGGTACCCAGTCAGCTACAGTAGGAGCAATAAGAATCTCTTTAGGGCTGAATGTGATGTCATAGATATAGTGCTTGCCAATCTCCCAGCTTTTACCGAGCTGAAGTTCGATAGTCTCGTCGATTGGATTATCACCTGTAGCATTAGTATATTTAAGAGTTGCAGTATAATCAACATCCTTAGCCTGTGGGATTACAAGAGTTCCTCTTGCATTTGTCTCAAGGTCTACGAGAGAACCTGTAAGAGCCTGGCTTCCTGTAAACACATCGTAGTCAAGAGGTGTCATATGTGACATCCAAGAACCATTTCCAGCAGACTTAAAGTGAGCTCCAGTCATTACCTGATTAAGTGTAAGGCTAGTTATTGTATAATCTCCCTGAGCTGCGCCATTACCCTTTACTCGGAATGTAATCCAAGCAAGAGCATGGTTAAATTCTACAGGAACACCATTTACTCCTGCAGTCGCCTCATTGTATGAAGCCGCGCAATTTGCCCAAAGCAGATCTCTGGTTTCAGCTGTATTGTTTGAATTTGCATAGTTAAAAGCAAACTCATTAGCTAATGTATGAGTAGGCAGAACATTATCCATAAATGGAGCATCAGCAGGGCTTACGCAAGCGAATACAAGCGAACCTGTTTTTGGCCAGAAATAAGATTTGTCAGCACCTTTCCAAAGTTTAGTTGTTGCATTCTTAAACTCCTTACGGTCTATGTAAGTTGTAGGAGAAGTAAATGCATTCTTATCACTGCCAGCTGGAACATCCTGCCAATAAGCCCACACAAGGAAGTTCTCATCAGTAGGATAAGTTGTAGATGGGATAGCTCCCACCGCCTTTGTGTTTACAGAAGACACAGGACGGAAAGCGATTTCAGACTCGCCCTCGTACTTCACCTCAGACTTTGTGCAGGCTACCAATGCGCCCACAGCAAGAACGGAAAATAAAAACTTTTTCATAATAGTTTTGATTAAAGTTGTTAATATGTTTTGTGAAATATTTTACTGAAATGTAATATCCTGATTTACCCCTGGATCCCAAGCAGTAACTTCAGGAGCAATAAGGATTTCGTTTGCACCAAATACAATATTATAAATATAGTGTGTGCCCACATTCCAAGCATCGCCGACATTGTTACCATTCAATGGCAGAAGAACCTTTTGGCCTAAAAGATACTCTGTTGCTCCATTATCGATCCCTTCCTTATACGCAGGATTCTTAAGGTCATAAGTTATTTCAAGGCTAGCATCGTCTTTTGTGCAAGACTGTGGAATTACCAGCACAGCACCTTTTTCAATACTAGCATCAGCTGTATTCTCTAGAACAGTTCCGTCAGCAGTCTTTGCTATAGTAACACCCGTAGCGTTAGTATAAACATTCATCCTACCATCACCTGTAGGTGTTGGAGTGCCCCAACTTGGGGCTTGTCCTTTTACAGCTGTGAAAGTCGACACATTCTCTATACCAGTAAGTGTTACTTCTTTAACACGCCAATTATCTGGCGCATCATTCTCAAGATTAAATTTAAATGTCAGCCAGGCAAGAGCATGATTAAATGTAGCAGGAACACCTGTATCCGGCATCGTAGTTTTATCATATGATTCATCTATGACATCAAACCACATCAGGTCCACAGTTTCACTAATGTGAAAAGGCTGAATAAACTGGGTAGCTGTGAATGTTTTAGTATTCAAAACATACTTAAATGTACCCTGTGCTTCAGCAGGAGAATAACCTGCAAAGAGCAGAGAACCAGTTGTAGGCCAGTAATATGGTGTTGGGGCGCCTCCCCAACTGTTACCTTTCTTTGCAAATGTCCCTTCTTCAATATACAAAATAGGAGAGCCAAAGCTTGAGCTTTCAGCTTCCTCTGATCCCCACCAAGCCCAGACATTGAATTTTTCACCTGTAGGATACGATGTACTGATCGAAGTAGCCTTGGTCGCCTTCTGAGCTACCGGCTGGAAAGCGATTTCGCCCGGCTGCTCGTACTGAACATTTGATTTTGTGCAGGCTGCCATAGCTGCTATGGCAAGAGCTGCGATTACAAGTTTCGTCATAACTCGTTTGTTTAATTGTTACTTGAATTTTGTGTTATATTGTTTTCTTATTTATTGCACTTCTATTTCTACATTTCCGCGATCTTCCCAATCCTTCACTTCTGGGGAAATCTTGATTTCATTGTTACCGAAGACTATTGTGTATATATATTTCTTTCCCGGCAGCCAGGTCCCTCCGTCTGTTCCGGCAGTCAGAGGCAGAGTCACTGTCTGGGCTCTTAGCCAGCTGTCATCTGTTCCGTCGTATTTCTTGAGGTTATATGTTACGACAAGATTTGCTGCTTGGTCGGCACAGGTCTGAGGGATGACTACGACTCCATTAGGAGTGGATTCGAGGACATCAGCCTCAGTGGATCCATTTTCCTGATCTGCAGGCAGAGCCAGGTGGGAACCGTTCCAGACACGGACACCACCGGTCTCTCTGTGATTTGTCCACTGAGTGGCACCCTTTGAGTCAAAATCCGCCTTGGTCTCGATGCCGGTAAGACCAAGCTCTGTTATCAGCCAGTTCGCCGGAACGTCAGCCTTGCGCACGACACGGAATTCCAGCCAGGAGAGGGCGTGATGGAAGACCACCGGAACACCGTTTACAGTCTGTCCTTTGCCATTGACATTATCATTGGTATTATGGAATTTCGTTCTGTCGAACCACATCAGGTCCACGGTCTGATCGATATAATGCGACTGGACATAATCCTTGGCTGTAAACTTTCCTGTCTTTACATCATAATCGAAGGTTCCGCCGAGCGTCTGGGACGGAGAATATCCGGCGAAGACAAGCGAACCTCGTGTCGGCCAGTAATAAGGTGTACTGCCGCCCCAGCTGCCGCTTCCACTATGCACAAATTCGCCTTTACTGATGTATGGTGTTACGTCGTTTGAAGCTAAATATGTATCCACAGCTGCTCCAGGATTCGCATCAGCCCACCAGGCCCAGACATTGAAAGCGGGCGCACCTTCTCCATAGGCAGTGGTCGTGTGCGCTGCCTTGGTGGCCTTTTCAGCGACCGGCCGGAGAGAGATCTCCCCTGTCGGTTCGTACTGAATATTTGATTTGGTGCAGGCCAGGACCGATAGGAGGATCAAGGCTGCAATTGCAAATCTTTTCATTACCCGCTTATTGTCTTTTATTGTACTTCTATATCTACTGTCACGGTTTCCCAGTCGGTAACATCAGGAAGGACCAGGATTTCATTCTGCCCGAAGGTGATGGTGTAGGTGTAATGCTTACCAGGTTTCCAGATATATCCGTCCGCTCCGGCTGTGAGGTAGACGGTCTTGGTGTTTTCATTTCCAGTCTCCGATGTCTTATATCTGATCTGAAGCTGGACGTGCTCTGCAGTACAAGGCTGAGGGATGACGAGAACGCCGTTATCGGTGGATTCCAGCACCTTTTCACCATCTGTGATTTTCTCGCTTCCTCTCCAGACTGGCATAGTGGAAGAATCGGTATGGTCGGTCCAGTTTTCAGTTCCCGCAGCAGGACTGGAAGTGAATCTTGCTTTAGTCTCTATGCCCAGAAGTTCTACACCGGTAATTATATTGTCAGACTTCGTGAACTTGAATGTCAGCCAGGAGAGAAGATGCTTGAAGACTACTGGCACGCCATTCACACTCTCATCCTGTGCGTTCTTGTTGTTATTGTCCGTGTATGAGCGCTCTGTCACATCGAACCACATCAGATCGACTGTCTTGGAAATATCTGTTGACTGTTCATAGGCCGTGATGGTCATTGTCTTGTTACTCCAGGAATAGCTGAAGTTCTGAGCCTTGGCAGAAACCGGAGAATATCCGGCAAAGACAAGCGAGCCTCGCGTCGGCCAGAAGTACGGCACATCCAGTCCCACCCAGCTGTTTCCATTTTCGTCTTTGCCGAAAGGTCGTTTATTGAGATACATCTCAGCTCCTGAAGGGAATTTCGAAAGTGATGTATTCTCCGGCACATCACCCCACCAGGCCCAGACATTGAATGTGGAATCCTCAGGATATGTCGTGCCGCTAATTGCAGCTTTAGTGGTCATAGCTGTGACAGGTCGGAAAGAAATCTCTCCCGGCTGCTCATAGCGGATGCTCGACTTTGTGCAAGCCGAGGCAAATCCTATGATGAGTGCTATGATTATGAGTTTCTTCATACCTGTCTGTATTTCTTTAAATTACGATTTCTGTGTTTATCTCTCCCCATTCATCTACCGACGGAGCAAGTCCTCCGCCTCCGGTCTGTTCCGGTTTTTCGATCACGATGTCATCGGTCTTTATGAGGATGTACTGGAGAGGATTGTCATTGAACTTTTCGGAGATGTCCATATTGAAGCAGAAACTTTTGCCGCCGGTGTCGGTGAGGACGAGGGAAAGGACCTGCTTGCGGCCGGCGAGGGCATTGCGTCCGAAGGTATTGAACTTTGCGTAGAAATGTCCGTCCTTGGTGAGGGATGCGGCCTCGAAGAAGACTGTCGCTTCGTCGTAGGACTGCTCGCCGCGGCCGATGAGATTGTGGTCCGCAAGGCCGGAGATCACTGATGAGACTGCTCCGACATATTCCGCTCCGCGAACCTTGTCGATCTCGACGATCCAGGTCTGGACGATGGTTTCTGCGTGGATGTCGATCTCGAAGGCCGGCATTCCGTAGCCTCGCATCGGGATATATACATCTTCGAGCTTGCCGACGAAAAGGTGGTCGGGCTCGTAAACGATCATTTCATCTTCGCCCTTTCCTGCACGACCCTTGAGCCTTGACTTGATGTTTTCAGGGACGAGATTCGTGTAGGCGAGGATATAGTTCAGGTTATAGTCGCCGTCGATGATGGTGGCTTCGGTGTCGAAGTTATAGACGAGGATGTCATATTCACGTCCCGGCATCAGGTGGACGTAGCCTCCGTGGTGAGGCAGGAAGGAGTGTGATACGAAGTCGCCGGTCTTCGAGTCGAAGAAGATGGCGCGCATCATTTCGGGCGGGGTCCGGACTTCGTAGTTCACGATGTCGGTGCCGATGGTGATGTTCAGAAGGACATTGTTGTCGATCTCCACCAGCGGGCGCCTGCGGCAGCTTCCCGCCGTCAAGGTGATGAGCACGAGTGCCAATATCAGATACAGCCTTCTCATCGGTTACCTCCTTTCTTCTTGCAGGTGGCACTGATAGGAAGGAGGAAGGATACGGATGCTCTGGTCGGTCCGAAATAGTCGAAGACGAGGTTCTTCACGCCTTGGTCCTTGATGAGCTGGGTGTAGTCGTAACTTGGGGCGTAATGCCTTGCCCAGGTTCTGATCCAGCCGAATCCGATATTGAATTCGATCCTCATCCATTTGTTGTCCTCGGGACCCACAGGGAGGGAGAATGTATAGTCCACTCCGGTATCGATGTATTCGCCCTGATAGCCGTGACGGATGTTCTGGTAATCGTAGTAGCCTGCACCTGAGTAGATACCGATGGCGTGTCCTTGAAGTCTTTGGGCCTTGGTCCACTCGTATTTCTCACCCGGGATCCAGTACTTGGCATCTACGAAAAGACCAAGCATCTCGCCGCACCATCTGTTCTGCTTGGAAACTGCCCAAGGGTAATAGTAGTCGATTCCGAAGGACCAGTTGTTCTTGATCGGGAATTCGAGACCGACATTGAGCGCGGGCACGAGGAGGTTTGTGCGAGCTGCGAAGAGCATCTTCTTTTCCGTGAGGACCGGCTTTTCCGGGAATGGAGGCGTGATGATGGTTCCGCGATGGCAGATGAGAGTGTCACGTCTGATGCCCGGATTCGGGAGAACCGGTGGAGCTTCCACCCATACGCAGACCCAGGTCGCTGTACGAAGCTGCGGCATATAATTGTCGATCAGGTATCTCCAGGAGCGGCCTCTGTCAAGTTTCTGGAGGCGGGTCTTTCTTACCTGATCGGTGATATTCTGGTCGTAAAGGATATCAAGCACCTGTTCTCTGTCTGCCCTGACGTAGTTTTCCTCGACAAGTCTGACGAGTCCCTGCCAGTTTTCGGCGATAGGGCTGATATGGATTTTTCCAGCGTTCAGTTTAGCGCTGTCGGGAGAATGTCTGAGAAGGAATTTCTTTGCAGACTTGGCACGCTCTTTTGAAAGATATTTGTTCCAGCTGTAGCGGCCCTCCGGTGAAGACCAGGCATAGATGGTGATGCTGTCGATGCGTGGAGATGTCTCGAGATAGTGGATGATGTGGTCCATCTGCCTCCTGTTGTCGAGATAGTTCGGATTGATGTCAATGCTGTCGACCTTGTACCAGATGGCGAAATTTTCCACGATCGCAGAGTCCTTTTCGTGCAGGATGGCATAAGAATCATATGGCCCTGTAGCTTTCGCGGACAGGACTGATGTCAGGAAGATTCCCAACGCCAGGAAGACTCTGATGAACTGTTTCAAATTTAAGTTTAGTAAAAAGGCTAACAAAGTTAGATAGTTCAGATTTTAAATCAAAGATTTACCCCCCCCCATTTTTAGGGAAAATGTTCATTTTTTGTGCCTAGAGGAATTTTCCGTACTCAGATTACGGATCGGAGGCTTTTCTGGTACTTGATTGGCCCTGACGCGATGATAAGAATGATCTGGAAATTTTGCATTCTTTAAAGATTTCTTGCGGGAGATGATACTATGAATCAGAAAAGTGCTATATTTGCAAGACCATAACCAAAAAATATTTTTTACTATGAACCTTAGAGTTTTCAAGAAAGACATTGAGTATTTCGTTGCTGAATTCATTGATGACTGCGCTCTTTTCGTTGCGCTTAACCCACACAAGGATTCTGACGAGATCGCACAGATAATCGACGAGGCAGTAGAGCTTTACAATGACCTCAAGCACCGTGCGTGCCACCCTGAGGGAAATAAGAAGGCTTTCTACAACGCTCTCACAAAGGAGATGTTCGAGAAGCTCGACGAGCTCTGCGAGAAGCTCAGCGCAGTGGTTTCAAAGCAGTAGGCTTACCACACGACAAAAGTTTAAAACCGGTTCCAGATTCGTTCTGGAGCCGGTTTTTCTGTGTCTGAAAGTGAAGTCCGCGCGTCTGGCTATCGGAGCCGCCTCCATCAATCTGGCTCCATCGATCTGTCCGGAACTTCTGCTGACCCGTTGAGCGGAAAATCGGCCACTGAAGCCAGTCCAGCCGCTCAATGGTATTGATTTCATACCCGTTGAGCGGCCAGAATACATTCAGAGCAGGATTTTCCGCTCAACGGGTAGAAAAATTTGGAGATGAGGACAGCTTTTAGCACATTTGTACCGGACTTCTAATTCCACTGAAATGGTCTGGGTGGAGAGGGAAGAAGAGGTATGAGTGACAGACCTGTATCATCTTGTGAGTGAGGCGCGAAAGGATGAAAAAAGAAGATGATTTCGGCTATTTTCACGTATGCACAGACGGCACAGTTCTGCCGTGGATGTTTAAGGACAATCAAGACTTCATTTTGGGTTGCAATCGAGTGGGTATCTGCAGACTGCTGACAGGTGTCGTTGTACTCGATTTCATATTGATGGACAACCACGTCCACTTTCTGCTCTATAGTAACAAAAAAGGCTGTCGAAAATTCATTGACAAATACAAACTGCTGACCGGCAAATGGATATCACATAAGTATGGCATTCCAAAATTCCTGAAACGGTTGCCGGTTTCCATCATCCCGCTATGGAATGAAGAAGACATTCTGGAAACAGCAGCATATATTGACAGAAATTCTGTTATGGCCGGCTTCAAAGGACTGCCATCCGAATACCCTTGGGGGTCCTGCAGACTGATGTTCCGTAAAGAGGAAGAAACTGACTTCAAGACAATGTCTGACTTCTCAGAAAACGAACTGAGAGACCTGCTGAAGAGCAGAGTCAGATTTCCGGATAATTGGTCATTCAATTGCGAAGGAATGATTAATCCACAGTGTTTCACTGATATAAACAGAGCCGAGTCCTTATTCAAGACTCCCGTAAGGTATCTGTTCTTCCTCACGAAAAAGTTGGAAGGAAAAATCAATCAGACATTGGCCCAAGGCAGCAGATCCTTTATCTCGGATAAGGATCTAAGAGAAATAGCCATCGGTTTGGCTTACAAGGAATTCGGAAGTGTCAATATAAGATTTCTGGATGTGAATTCACGTATCCGTCTCGCTCACGAACTTCGAAAAAACTTTCTGGCATCTCATAAGCAGATATCCAGAATTCTACATCTGGAAGCCGAAATCTTGAAAGACCTGCTATGACCCGTTGAGCGGAAAATCGGCCACTGAAGCCAGTCCAGCCGCTCAATGGTATTGATTTCATACCCGTTGAGCGGCCAGAACACATTCAGAGCAGGATTTTCCGCTCAATGGGTCGAGAAATTATTTTTCGGCGAGATGTTTCTCCCAGGCCCAAGCTGAAGCGAGGGTGTCTTCGACTGAACGGGTGGCCTTCCAGCCGAGTTCCTCATTGGCCAGAGATGTGTCGGCCCAGATAGCTACCACATCACCCGGACGACGAGGTGCGAATCTGTAAGCAAGTTTCACTCCGTTCACTTTCTCAAAAGTTGTAACCAGCTCATACACAGAGACAGGACGTCCTGTACCGATATTGAAAATTTCGTAGCCCTCCTTCATCTTTCCGTCAATCATTCTGGACACTGCAGCCACGTGAGCCTTGGCCAGATCGACGATATCGATGTAGTCACGCAGGCAGGTTCCGTCCTCGGTCGGATAGTCGTTTCCGAAGATGTTGAGACATTCGCGTTTGCCGATGGCTGTCTGGGTGATGAATGGAACGAGATTGTTAGGAACTCCACGAGGAAGTTCACCTATAAGGGCTGACGGATGAGCACCGATAGGGTTGAAATATCTGAGGGCGATACCTTTGACAGGACCACGACCATCCGTTCCGTCATTGATAGCAGTAGCCTTCACTACATCGCGGAGGATGTCCTCGCAGATCTGCTTGGTGTTACCGTATGGAGATGTAGCCGGCAGACGCGGAGTCTGCTCGGTCACAGGGAGATCTTCCGCCTCACCGTAGACAGTGGCCGAAGATGAAAAGAGCACATTGCAGCCCCCGTGATTCTTAGCCGATTCAAGGATGTTCAAGAAGGAAACCAGATTATTCCTATAGTACATAATCGGCTCTGCAACCGATTCACCTACAGCCTTATATGCAGCAAAATGAATAACCGCATCGATCTGATAATCAGTAAAAAGACGGTCCACTGCAGCTGCGTCACAGCAGTCTGTCAGTTCGAACGGAATGTCGTCCCTTCCGGTGATTTTCTTCACTCCTTCGAAGCAGGTCATATCACAGTTTGACATATTGTCGGCCACTACCACATCATAACCGGCAGCGATGAGCTCGACTGTCACGTGGCTGCCTATGTAGCCGGCACCACCGGAAACCAATACTCGTTTTGCCATTTTTCGTATACTTTAAATTAGAATTCCACCATATGCCCGGACACTTTTCATTCAGAATGACAATCATAAGCTTGTTCTGCAGGACATTTCAGCAAAGATACGATTTTTATGTTATTTTTGCCGAAAATACAGGTTTATGATGAAACATAAAATAGCCACTATACTCACGGCGATCCTCATATGTCAGGCAGCAGGGGCCCAGTCGCTCCAGCAGTCTATCGAAGCGATAATCAGCGACCCGGCATTGTCCGAAGCCACTATCGGCATATGCGCCAGAACAGGCGACGGAAGAACACTGGCTGATATCGAATCAGATAATATGATCCTTCCGGCATCCAATATGAAACTGATTTCAACCGGAACGGCTCTACACAGATTCGGTCCTGACCATCAATACATTACAAAGATAGCCCACGATGGCCAGATCGAGCAGGGAGTCCTCAAAGGAAACCTTTGGATCATCGGAGGAGGCGATCCTACGACAGGATCCAATGATTCGATTGCCACTCCCCGCGAGCAGCTTTTCGCACAATGGGAAAAATTCATCCGCGACGCCGGAATCAGAAGGATCGAGGGCAATGTCATCGGCGACGGCAGATATTTCGACGGTATGCCGGAACATCCGGGCTGGCAATGGAGCGACATCGGAACTTATTACGGCTCCGGCCCTACAGGTCTTATGTTCTATGAGAACACGCAATCATTCAGGGTAAGCGCAGGAAAAACAGTCGGAGATCCGGTCAATATTGTACCTTCATTCCCTGAAGCACCCTGGATGGAGTTCCGGTACAACTGCACCACAGGAAATGCCGGCACAGGGGACCAGCTTTATATGTATGCGAGCGACCTGTCTCCTGTGGCTGAAATCAGGGGCACATTCGGAATCGACAGGGCGGCCAAACGCCTCGACTGCACCAACAAGTTTCCGGAATATACCCTTGCAAGCTATTTCGCGGACTACCTTCAGAGCAAAGGCATATTCACCGGAGGACCGGCCGATTTAAGGCTCTGCACAGGCACAGAAGCCATTCCGACGGAAGAACTTACCACCCTCGGATCCACCCTTTCTCCGACATTGAAACGCATAATTTTCGAGACCAATCACAAGAGCAACAATCTCTACGCAGAAACCCTCGCAAAGACCCTCGGCAAGACTCTCACAGGCAGCGCCTGCTACGACTCCACTTATGTGGCAATGGAGGCCGTCCTGAAAGATCTGGGAACAGACACCTCGTACGGAATCCAGATCAGCGACGGAAGCGGTTTATCGAGAATGAATTACGTCTCTCCTGACTTTTTCTGTCGTTTCCTGACCTCAATGATGGCCTCTCCCCATTTCGAGGACTATATATACACCCTGCCTTCTCCAGGCTCCAATGGCACTCTTTCGGCCAATATGAAGGGCAGTCCGGAGGAAATGAAGGCCAGAATAAAGGTGAAAAGCGGTTCAATGGGTGGGGTGAGATGCTACAGCGGATACATTATCCCGACAGAAGGCTGCAAGGATGAGACAATCGTTTTCTCCATAATGGTGAACAACTGCACAGCACCTACCTGGAAGCTCCGCCAATTGCTGGATAAAATAATGGCAGCCTTTGCGGCTGCCAATTAAATCAGTTTATCTTCCGTGCTTAGATCCCAATGCGACTGAAAGTCCGACGTGGAAATTCATTCTCAGAGATAAAGGAACAGGCATTCCGGTAAAGCCCATATTCTGAAGGAAACCAGGAACCTCATCCATTAACATCGGAGCAGAGGTGAATGCCATAGGCAGATAGTCGAATCCGAGGCAGAAATTGAGACCATTCTTCGGAGTCAGTTCGAGGATAGCTCCAAGTGTCTTTGCAGTATTCAGGAATGAATAGTTGATTCCAAGTCCGAACCATTTAGCCGGAGTGATATTCAATGAAGCTGTAAGTTCATTACGGTAATAGCTGTGGCTGAAGCGTCCTGAATAAAGGAGTCCGGCACTCATTTTTCTCCAAAGGAAAGGAACCTCCACACCGAGGTAAACGTTCGGCATAGTGGAACGAGTCAGACTGGCAGACTGTTCTTCTTTGAGATTCATAAGTCCTTCTGCCTTATTCACGAAATCATCGACAGCAGCCTCGAAGTTCTCCAGATCATCCACGCCGACATTCTGGAAACCTACCCAATCGACCGAACCCTGAGTCGAGAATGAATGAACTGCATCTTTCTTATATTTTACTGCACCGAGATCTGTAATGGCTGCAGACACTGATATACCATCAAAAAGTTCTCCAGGAAGATCGAGGATATATTCAGCACCAAGATCAATCGAGAAGCCGAATCCGGCAAGCACCTTGTTCTGGAGCATACGGTTGATATCAAAGCCCACTTCCGGAACCATTTCTCCTGCAGGCAGATCAGCATCCATTCCCTGAATAGCAGCGTGTACATATCCTTCTGTCTCCACAGTCCATTTATCCTTGCCTGTAGTGAGACGTACATTCTCAAGATTGAGAGCTGCATAAGCCACTGGAGCTATCGCACGGACCTTGGCTCCTACGCGAAGTCCGTCGATGATGTCGCGCGAATATCCGAGAGCTGCCTGAACTGAAGCTGTGGCATATGCATTGATATTGGCAATGTTATATGTCTGTCCTGAAGTGCCGGTTCCTTTCTTGAGGAACAGGAAGAGATCAGCAGGAAGGTCTGTATCCATACCGGCCTTTATTCCCAGATCAAAGGTCCAGAACGACTTGCGCTTGGTGAAGAATCCGAAGTTCAGAATATTCACAGATGTCTCAGCATCGAGATGAGGATGATTTGGAAGGGCTCTCTCGAACTGTTTTACAGATATCTGATTGTTCAGGAAGGTCACAAGCTCCCCATTCATAGGATACAGGAATGTAGGTACATCCAGATTACTCATCGCACCGACATTGATATTGCCAAGTACAGGAATCTGAAAATAGTTCGAACGCGGAGTGAAAGCCGGGTTCATCTTGTTTCTGTTAAGGGAGTTATCAATGAAATAGCTGCCCTTCAGAGCCTGAGCACCTGCCATAAAAGGCATAAGGAGCGCGGCTGCGATTATGATTAGATTCTTAGTTTTCATTGCTTATCCTCCTTATTTTTCTTCATTTCCCATCAAGTCCTTGAGATCGACAGTCACACCCTCCGGCACAAGCGCCTGAAGACTGAGCTGCAGGAAGGAATCCTCGGTTATAGGAACATTGACAGCACTTGCATTGAACCTGAGTCTGATGGCTGATATTGCAGAATCCGAAGCATCTTTCTTCTTTCCGAAAAGCAGATTCAGATCTGTTGCAGCAGGCTTTCCGATGCCCTCGCAAGCCTTTATGTTGAGCTTGCCGGCATTTTCCTGAAGAGGAATCACATTTCCTGCCGCATCAAGAAGTTCTGCTGTCATATCAAGATTAAATGGAAGACCGCTGACAATCTCACCGGTAACGGCAAGACTTCCGTACTGGAAGATTGTACCGACGATCTCAGGAAGATCGTCAATCGTATAAGTGAATCCGATATTGAAGTCTTCATCGAACTGAAGAGGTACCTCGAATGCATAATCCACTGAAAGGATATACTCTGTCTGAGTATCCAGCACACATTCTTCATTCTTGTCAGTCGCTGCTTCAAGACTTATCTGAAGACTGTCAGGAATGTTCTTGAGCAGATCCAGAATAGGTATTTCCTTGAATGCATAACCCTCAGGAGCACATTCTGCTTTGGCACCAAGCCAGTACTTTGTATGCTTGACCTCACCCACTGTCTCTGGAGCATCGATGTCCAGATGGCAGGTGATCGGCTCTGCAGGAGCGCCATCGTAATAAGGAGTTATAGACACATCCGCATCGGCAGAAATTCCGAGATTTGTCTTCAGGTCGAGAGCCAGATGGGCGTGGCTGAGAGCGAGATTGTAAGAAAGTCCTTCAAGCTCAAGAGCCTCACTTACACCGCTGAGATCTACAGACTGCTTCACTGTTTCAAGCTTATAATCCACCTTGGCTGTAGCCTTGGAAATTGTGATGGCTCCATTCTCTCCACTGCCTGCAATTCCTCCGGACAAAGCCACTGAAAGTTCATCGCTGTTCAAGAGATCATCTACATCGATGCTTGCATCAGCCAGAGTAGCGGCACCGTCCACAGTGATCTTTCCAGAAAGACCATTCTTAAGATTGACTCCGGTAAGATCGATACCTTTGACCTTGATAGGAGCGATAGCGATCTTGCCAGATGCATCAGCTTCAGCTTGCAATGGGATGATCAGAGCGTTATTTTCCTTGTCAGGCACGATGCCGGTACCCTCAAGAACTATGAAATCAGGAATGCTGACATTAAAATTAAAGCTGAGGGAAGCTCCGCCAAGCTTATCAATGAGTTTCGAAGCATCCACTTCGAAGTCAATATACACGTCATTGAGTTCGATCCGTCCTAATGAAACGACCATTTCCGGAATATCATCTCCGGAAAGAATATCAAATTCAAACTCCTCGCTGATTTCTGCAGTGTAAGAATCCACCGCCACGTTGCTTGGAACAAGATCAGGAACTTCGACATTGATCTTTACTTTCTTGGCCTCCGGATCAGTGCCTGTAAGCACATCTACGTCAGCCTTGCAGACCTTCTGTCCGTCCTTTATTCCGATACTACCCTTCACCTCGAAATCTCCGGCAACATAGAGTCCATCCTCGCGGGTAACAGGCGAAACCACCAGACGGTCAATACCGAGGACGATTTCAGAAGGCACTTCCTCACCTTCCGCCAAAGTCAATGTACGTACACCGTCAAAACTGCTTCCGAATGCAGCAAGATCCTCTGCCTTGAATTTCAGCATTTCAGGGAAACGGATGATCAGACCGCCCTCTCCGGCAACCACAGGAACGTCGATCTGAGGACGTACTACGGAGATCCTGATTTCAGGTGAGCCGTCAAGGTATACTGTAATTCCTCCCTTAAGGTCCTTCATTGCATCAGGAAGCTTCTCCTCGATGGCATATGATTGATTGACCTCATAATTGAAACTCTTAACCACTACCTCATAGTCTTCGAACTTGAGATCGCTTTCTACATTGACACCGATCACAACATCCTTTGCGGCAGCAAGTTCCGCACTGTTTACTGAACCAGAAAGAGAAACGACAGCTTTTGCTTTTACAGAAATCTCCTCATCGATCGAAATGCGGCCGTTCTTTGGTTCCGGAAGACGTATCTCCTGGATATTGATATATTCATCAAGACCCGCAGCAAGGTTTGCCACCTCGTATGAAAGCTTGCCGTTTGCCGCTCCTTCTACCACAAGCTGCTCAGGGAATGATATTTCGAGAGTCTCGATACCGAGCTGCATATACTCCTGGATATTAGCCGCAGAAAGAGTCAGATGCACATTTCCTTTCTGCTGTCCGAATGCAGGGAGGGTCTTCGCAAGCTTCGCATATCCTATTTTCTCGATGACATCCTCAGGAAGAGCGAGATCCATATCAAGAGGGATACTCTGTGCTGCCTCGACAATAACAGGTTCATTCTGATCTACAGTGAGTTCCACATAGTCGATCTCGAAGTTGTCGAATGACAAAGACATACTGATATGCATAGGATTTCCTTCTGATTCCACCAGCTTCTTAAGGCTTGTGGTCAGACCTGAATAATTCAGACGTGTCTCATCCGAAAGGACTATATTTCTGTGAATCAGAAGCTTTCCGTCTTTCACATCATCCTTTGAGACATTGATGGACTTCACTTTGTATGATTTGCTGATATTGGCTCCGGTAGCCTGAAGGTCGAAGTCATCGACGATATGGTCGATTGTCAAAGAAGTATGTCCTTCATTCTCCTCATCAGTAAGATGGAAGATTTCGTGCACGTCAAAGTCTATATGAGGAAGAATGTGACCACCTGTGAAGAAGGAATTTTCCACATTCACATTGACTGTAACAGTGGCACCGTCCTTCAGGACAATATTGTCAATCGATGAAATTCCTTCAGGAAGATCCATTGCCATTTCGATAGTGTATGGCTCAGTTTCCAGTTCCACAAGCATTGGAGGAAGAGACAGAAGTGTCTCACCTGTAAGCGGATGGCTGTACTCCATTCCTTCAGCAGGATTGATTTCTATAGGAGCTTCATATGCCTGACCGATCATTGCTGCAAAACCTGGAGGCAGCTTATCGGCTCCGCTCAATTGTCCTAGTTCCATATGAAGTCCGAAAGGCTCCTTGTCCAATCCGAAATCGAAGCCATCCAATTCAGGGACATATTCTCCAAGGCTGGCCTTGACCTCCATCTTCAGAGGAGCCAGAGCAGGAACTTCCACATCAAGATCTCCGACAAGGCCGCCAAGATCATAATTCATATGATATCCCTGACCATCTACCTTAAAGTCTGAAACATCCACACTTGAAAGATTGAAAGCGATGCTTTCCTGAATGGACATACCTTCAATATTGATCTCATCCTGAATGTCGTTCAATTCTGACAACGATTCAGAAAGGTCCAATGTCTCAGACATTCCCAGAGCATAGACTCCATCTTCTCCCAGAGTCTTCAGATACTCCTGATACTCAGCTGATTCTCCTTCTCCGAAAGCTTCAAGAAGATCCTTGATCTTCAGCTGTTCGGTACTTCCGAGAGGTATCTGGACCCCTTCCTGGAATACCGTAACCTCAAGATTGAGGTTCTCTTCCGAAATCTCATACTCTTCCTGCACGCAAGATAAAGCAGAAAACACGAAAGCGAGGGCAACGAAAGAAGCCGTTACCCGGTTAAATACGTTTGATTTCATAGTGATTAGATATATAGTAATGCAAATTACGCAATAATATCTGAGTATCGCAAGAACTTAAGACTTGAAAAGTGCCCTGCAAAGTGACGGAACATCAGACACCTTCACGACTTCTATACCCTTAACACATTGTTCTTCAAGTCCTTCAAGACTACTGAAAGATGAAACGAATATGCGTCTGAACCCAAGGCGGGCAGCTTCGATGATACGTCTTTCTGTCTGCGCAACAGGACGGATTTCTCCGCTGAGGCCCACTTCACCGGCAAAACAGACATCAGATGGGATGGCGAAATCGAAATTAGATGAAAGAACAGCGGAAATCACGGCAAGATCACAGGCAGGATCGCTGACTTTCAGACCACCGGCCATATTCAGAAAGACATCCTTGACTCCAAGCTTGAATCCCGCTCTTTTTTCCAATACGGCAAGGAGCATATTCAGACGGCGTACATCGAAGCCTGTGGCACTTCGCTGAGGGGTTCCATAGGCAGCAGAGCTCACAAGTGACTGGACCTCGATAAGGAAGGGTCTGGTCCCGTCAAGCATCGCACTTACAGCCACTCCACTAAGACCTTCCTCGTGCATCGGGATAAGCATCTCCGAAGGATTGCTCACTTCCCGGAGTCCCTTGCCTGTCATCTCGAACACAGCCAGCTCAGAAGTGGAACCGAAACGATTCTTGATGCTTCGCAGAAGTCTGTACGTACCACGATTGTCACCTTCGAACTGAAGAACGACATCTACTATATGTTCCAATATCTTAGGACCGGCGATGCTGCCTTCCTTTGTGATATGACCTATCAGAATCACAGGCACACCTGTCTCCTTGGCAAAACGAAGGAGCATTGCCGCGGTTTCCTTGATCTGGGTCACCGAGCCGGGAGAAGACTCGACATTCTGGGAAAACATTGTCTGGACAGAGTCCACCACCATCAGATCCGGCATTATCTGTCTGGCTTCAGCAATGATGTTTTCCATAAGTGTCTCGCTGTAAATCAAGCAGTTGGAGCAATTACCCCCGATGCGGGCAGCCCTGAGTTTCACCTGCTTTGCACTTTCCTCACCGGTAACATAGAGAGTCTTCAGATGGGGACAATGAAGCGGGATCTGGAGCGATAATGTCGATTTTCCTATACCCGGCTCTCCTCCGATCAGCACAAGAGAGCCCTCAACCATTCCTCCTCCGAGGATCCTGTCCACCTCACCATTATTCAAAGAAATGCGGTTCTCCACAGATGAATCGATATCAGAAAGCGGCATAGGCTTATGTCCCGAACCAGGTACAGACACCCCCGCTGCAGAAGCTTTCTTTCCTGTCGCCACCGTTTCCTCCACCATCGTATTCCATTCTCCGCAGGCAGGACATCTGCCCATCCACTTAGAGGACTCATTTCCGCACGCCTTGCAGAACCACACTGTCTTTGTCTTTACTGTCGCCATTGCCGGTTTGTTTTTGGCAAATATAGTCAAAAAAGATTCTCACGTCGCTGCCGCTCCTCAGAATGACAGAAGAAATGTGATGGTATTTCTAAGATTATGACAGACGATAATCAGGATCACCTGCAAAAGTATGTGTTTCGCTAGGTAATCCCCGGCAAGACGCAGGACACGTCGTTATCTTGCTTAATTAGAGCCGCTTTGAAACCTTGGAACACAGTGAAGCTCGACACAGAAGATGAATTGACTGATTCAGCATAAAAAAAGATATTGCCCGGTGTGGGGCAATATCTTATCCGGTGAAAATGTCTTTTCGGATTACTCTGCCTTCTTGCAGTCTACGCAAGTGCTGTCACACTGCTTGCAAGCCTTATCCTTGTGGCACTCTTTTTCGCAGGCTTTGTCACACTGCTTGTCACAAGCTTTCTCGCAGTGCTTGTCGCAATTCTTCTCACAAGCCTTATCGCAAGCTTTTTCGCAACCCTCACAAGCCTTGTCGCAAGCCTTGTCGCAGGCAGCATCACAAGAAGCCTCACAAGTCTGAGCAGCCTTGTCGCAGCCAGCGCAATCAGCACATTCAGTACAGTCAGTGCACTCCTCAGCCTTCTGGTTATTGTTGCAAGCACAAGATGCAGCAGCAAACATTGCAGCCACTACTGCCAATGACATAAATACATTCTTCATATTCTTAAAATTTAATTGGTTAAACACTTCTGTATCTGACAAAAATAATATTTAGATTTGAATATTACAAATTTACGAATTAAAAAAGCGACTAGCGGTCCAGCTCAAATACCTCCATATCGCGGATATTGCCATTGTCAATATGGAATCTGAGTGCCGTCCGCACAATATGGAAGCCCTGGATTCCGGCCGCACCTGGATTGATTACCAGCATATTCCTTTTCGGATCACGCACGACCTTCAATATATGAGAATGTCCGCACACAAAGATGTCCGGACGATATTCATTGATCAGTTTCAAGGCACGGGCATCATACCTTCCCGGATAACCTCCGATATGAGTCATCAGGATCTTCATTCCCTCGCACTCGAAGAAGCGATGGAGTGGGTGCTCGAAGCGTAGATCGTGATTGTCGCAATTGCCTGCGACTCCGAGTAGTGGCTTGAAACGGGCAATATCTGCAGCTAGATCCATCCCGCCTCCGAAGTCTCCCGCGTGCCATATCTGATCGACCGGTGCAAGAAATTCCTTGAAACGAGCGTCAAAAACGCCGTGAGTGTCCGATATCAGTCCTATATACATTTCACTCAAGTTTTACAAGTGATACAACCGTGCAAATATAGAAGTTTCGTATATTTGTGCGATCAGAATTTTCAGAAAATGGAACTTTTCTACTCAAAAGATATTGACGGAAGCATCTTCAGGCTGGATCAGGATGAGTCGGGACATTGTGTCAAAGTGCTGAGACACAGGGCTGGAGATGAGATTTCGGTGATAGACGGATGTGGCACGCTTTATCGCTGCCGTATTGTCTCGGACAGTCATAAAGGCGTGGAGGCAGCTGTGCTTTCAAGCGAGGAAAACTGGGGAGGTCATCCTTACAGGCTTCATCTGGCAGTATGTCCGACCAAAAGCAATGACAGGTACGAATGGTTTGCCGAGAAGGCTTGCGAAATCGGTTTCGATGAGCTTTCGCCTATCATCGGCGAACATTCGGAGAGAAAGGTTCTTAAGACTGCGCGAGTGGAGAAAGTGCTGATCAGTGCCGCAAAGCAATCCCTCAAGGCTTCTGTCCCGAAGGTGAACGAGCCGGTGTCTGTGAAGGATTTCATCCTTGAAGCTCCGGAGAAGGCATTGAAACTGATGGCCTACTGTTTTGAAGATGAAAGGGTTCCGAGAAAGAGCATCAAGGAGGTCCTGGAAGGTTTTGAAGGCAGGGAGATTATCGTTATGATAGGTCCCGAGGGGGATTTCTCGAAGGCTGAGGCTGAGCTGGCACTGCAGCACGGATTTATTCCGGTCCATCTGGGAGCATCCCGTCTGCGTACGGAAACAGCAGCCCTGACCGCTGCTTCAGCGGCTTATTTCAGATACATTTAGGAGGAATTTAAAACAATGTCTACCAATACGTTACCCATTCTTCGTGCCGCACTTTGGGGAGCACGAAGAATGGGTAAGTCGTTAAAATAGAAGCAGTTAGGCTTCTCCTATTTTCTGATGATTTCGATCGAGTAGTCGAGACCGACCTTGATGATGGATGAGGACTGGCCTGTAGCTCCACGTTCAAGTGAAGGATCCACGATGTGGTCCACTGCAGAACGGATTCGCTCAGAGATTTCCGCAAACTTCTTCGGAGTAGGTTCTCCGGATATATTGGCCGAAGTGGAAACTAGCGGACGACCGAGCTTTGCTACGAGCTGCTGGCAGAAGTCCATCATAGGTATACGTATACCGACCGTTCCGTCTTCCGCTACTGTATTGAATGCCAGAGCACGACGGTCTGCCTTCATATTGCCCTTATCACCTGCTATAGCACCCGGATAGATTATGGTCATCGGCTTGTCATTGACTTCGACAAGCTGGACTGCCATTTCAGGGACTTCCCTGACATAGCGGCATATCATATCCATATCGCTGGCCAGCAGTACGAGGGACTTGCTGTCTTCTCTGTTCTTGATGGCATATATCTTCGCAACTGCCTCCGGATCAGTGGCATCACAGCCAATTCCCCAGACCGTGTCGGTAGGATAAAGGATGACGCCTCCGCTGCGGAGGACTTCAAGGGCTTTCTGAATAGCTTCGTTCATATTACAATTCAATTTCTGTTATGACCGGGTAGTGGTCTGAGTATGGGACCCGGGGAATATGATGGCTTAGGGCTCTGCCGTTTTCCGGGAAAAGCACATAATCGATCCTGAGCATCGGCCACAATAAGGAATATGTTGCTCCGAAACCTTTACCGGCTTCCACAAATGCATCTTTGCGGTCTCTGGTCATACGGTAATAGGTGTAGGACATCGGGTTATCATTGAAATCGCCGCAGACAAAGGCGTCCACCGGACAATTTTCAATATCATTGAAGACCTGATCCACCTGCTTCGGACGGCGGGTAATCGATCGTTTTACCTTTGTGCCGGTCTGGGCCATCACAGTGCTGTCACGCGTCGCCACCGCCCTGACAAGTCCGGTCATTGAGATATTGTAACTCTCAAAGTGACAATTATATACGCGGAAGTGGCGGTCGCCGGCAAGGTGGTCGGTATATATGGCCAGATTGGCACTTTCTTCAAATCTTATCCTACCTTTTCCTTCCACAGGAAGACGGCTGAGCGTGAGATTGCCGAATGAATTGCGAGCATCCGGAAAAAGGTAGTACTCGGCAGTATAGTCCTTGAAGCGATGCTTCAGATATGATTTGACCTTCTCGGCATTGGCGATGGAGAACTCCTGAAGGCAGATTATGTCCGGATCCTGCTGACGGATAAAGCTGAAGATGGAGTCCACGCATTGGGCCGATGTGTTTATACCGGTATTGCTGTCGTGAAGCGCGAAACGCCCGACATTCCAGCTGATGATCTTAACAACCTCACCGCTTACAGGCTGATCATCAGCGCTTTCCGAAGGCAGCTGCACATATCTTCCGATGAAGAAGAACGACGGAATCAATGCCAGCAAAGGGATGACAAAAGACTTGGATCTGCGTTTGAAGGCCCATAGCAGAAGCAGCAGATTGACCGTCATCAGAGGAACATAGAAAATGCCTGAAAGGGAGACAGGCCAGAGCTTTGCAGGGTTGATGACAATCGACAGGTATGACAGCGCAAGAAGCGCCGCCACTATCAGCATCAGAAAACGGGATGTGATGCCGAATATCCTGTACTTTTTCTTTGCCATCAGTCCATTCTGCTATATAACATATGCTTCTTTTTCCAATACCATATGAGAAGGAATCCGAAGATAAGTCCTCCAAGATGTGCAAAATGTGCTATACCACCACCCGTTCCGGTCACTCCAGTGAGAAGTTCAATAGCAGCGAATATCAGCACAAACCACTTGGCTTTCAACGATATAGGAGGGAATATCAAGGTAAGGACAGAATCAGGATACAGCATTGCATATCCCATCAGCACACCATAGATGGCACCTGAGGCTCCGACCGTAGGGGTCATCTTCAGTGTATGGATCGACGCTTGTGCGGCATATGAACCTGCTGCTGCCTCACTGATCCAATTCTGCATCTGGAGCCATTCGACACCTGTGTGGATAAGAGCGGCACCAAGGCCTGTTACAAAATAGAATATAAGGAATTTCTTTGTTCCCCAGACTCTTTCCAATACGCTTCCGAATATCCAGAGCGTGTACATATTGAAGAACAGATGCCAGAACCCACCGTGCATAAACATATGTGTGAGAGGCTGCCACCAATGGAAAAACGGTGATGTGGGATAAAAGAGCGCGAACTTTTCATACATAAAGTTCTCGTTCAGCGCTGTCATAATCATCACAAGCACATTGATGATGATTATATTCTTGACGGCAACAGGTACATTGGACATAAAGCCGCCACGGTTTTCATAAGAATAATAACTCATTTCAGAATTTTTTGTCAATATCTTCGACAGGGAGAAGGGACATCACCCTGCGGCCTGCACTTGTATACTCAGGGTTTTCGCAGGCGAAGAGCTGTTCAATCAATCTCTGTGCCTCCATAGGATTTGTGACAGGATCGGCACTGAATGCACCCAATCTCGCAAAACGCGATGCCATATTGGCAGCCATCATCTCCGGAAGGGCGCTATGGTCTTCCGCCAATATCAGCAACAGGTCGCCTATCATTGTCTGAACCTTTCCAGCCTCGGCACTGTAGCCTTCCGGCACTCCGTTGAGCACTATGGTATCCGTACCGAAAGGTGCTATGTCGAAACCAAGGTCGGCCAACATCTGCGAGTGCTCGCTGATAAGGCACATATTTTCCACACCGATCTGGACGCTCACCGGAAAAAGAGCAGTCTGGGTGATATGTTCGTTTCTGGACATTGCATTGAGGAAACGGTCATAGAGGATGCGTTCCATCGCCCTGTGTATATTGATGAGCATCAGGCCCGAACGTCCTGTGGTGACAATATATTTTTCCTGAAGGACCAGCACCGATTTGCTCGGCGAGATCTTATCTTCAAAGAGTTTTCCGTAATCGTCCCTCTTTTCCAGGAAAGCGCCGGCATTGGCACCATATCCGGCTGAGGACCATTGACTTGAGGCTCTGTCAAAATTCTGTCCCGAAGCAGCCCAGTCATTTCCTCCGAAAATATCAGCCTGTCTTGGAGCCGGAGCACTCTGCCCGCCACCGTAGACTACCGCATTGTCGAAATGTGACACCTCCGACGGGAAACCGTCATTGTCGAACGGATTGTACGAAGCATCGGTACCGGTCTGAGGCTCGCTGATCGGACGGAATTCATCGAAATTCTTTCCGAATGCCGGGATATCAGGAACACCTTCACGGTCGAAGTCAATGCTGTCACCGAAGGAATTCCTTCCGAGCACCTCCCTGATGCAGGCGTACAGAATCTGGAACACCACACTGTCATCCTCGAACTTGATCTCAGTCTTGGTAGGATGGATATTCACATCCACTGCCTGAGGATCGATCTCGAGGTATATGATATACGAAGGAGTATACCCTTCAGGAATGAGACCTTCGTAGGCTTTCATCACAGCCTTGTGCAGATAAGGACTGCGGAAATAGCGGCCGTTAACAAAGAAATATTGGTTTCCAAGACCTTTCTTTGCAGCATCTGGACGTCCTGTGAAGCCGTGGACTTCTACAACAGAAGTCTCGGCGCATATATCCACTATTTCGTTGGCGATATTGGATCCAAGAACATCCTGAATCCTGAATTTCAACGACTTGGCAGGACGTAGGACATAAACATCCTTGCCGTTATGTGTCAATGTAAAGCCGATATCCGGGCGGGTAAGTGCCACCCTGATGAACTCGGTGACAATATGTTTGAATTCGACATTGTCCGATTTGAGGAACTTGCGCCTTGCCGGAACATTGTAGAAAAGGTTGCGCACGCTGAAATTGGCTCCTCTTGCAGCAGCGGTTTCATTGGTCGCGATATGCCGGGAATCAGCAAAATCCACCTGGCATCCGATTTCATCTTCCTCACGGCGGGTCTTCAGGGTAACTTCCGCTACGGCGGCAATCGACGCAAGGGCTTCGCCGCGGAATCCGAAGGTCAATATATTGTTCAGATCCTCAGCGGTCTGAAGCTTCGATGTAGCGTGACGTTCGAAGCAGAGCACGGCTTGGTCAGGAGACATTCCACATCCATTGTCAATCACCTGAATGAGGGTTCTTCCTGCGTCCTGAATGACAACGGTCACCTGATCGGCTCCGGCATCCACCGCATTTTCCACCAGCTCCTTAACCACGGATGCAGGTCTCTGAACGACCTCTCCCGCGGCAATCATATTGGCTATGTTGCTTGGTAATATCCTTATATCCATTCTTTTCGAGTACTATTTTGTCAGGGAGTCGACAAGCAGAGGGAAATACTTGTAAATGAGGTAAACAACTGTGAAAAGCAGGATCATTGACACTGCTCCTATTGCCTTCTGATTCCTGCTCACCTCCTGCTTCCTCTGGTAGTTTCCGTCACGAAGGCTGCCCTTGACGATGCTGCCGGGTACATATTTCTCATTCTTCGGCTTGGTGAAGTCTCCGTATTTCTTTCTTCTTTCCTCCGCTTCCGGATCGTAGAAACGAGGTCTGTAATTGAACCTGCGCACTTCCTGCGTTCCGAAAAAGTTGAAACTGAATCCCATAATATAGTTCGTCTTTATTTAATATTCACAACACTCTGGAGCTTTTGTCTATTTTACTCCAGTGTAATCAGCAAATTTAAGGATTTTTTTAGAAAGTGTTGAATTTTTATCTACTGAAATGCTTTCGGAGATGTAAACTTGCATATCCCGCCTGAAGTTAAACAGTTTTTATGTATGTTTGTAAAAATTATTTGACTTATGGACATAAGAATCGGTAACGGATATGACGTTCACGCTCTGGCGGAAGGACTGCCATTGTGGCTTGGAGGTGTGCAGGTGGAAAGCCCGATCGGGTGCATTGCCCACTCAGACGGAGATGTGGCCATTCACGCTCTATGCGACGCTCTGCTGGGTGCATTGGCTCTGGGAGACATAGGAAAGCACTTCCCCGACACATCTGATGAATTCAAAGGAATCGACAGCAGGATTTTATTGGCCCGCGTAATGGAACTCATTGAAAATGAGGGATGGCACGTAGTCAATGTAGATATAACGATCGCGATGCAGAGACCGAAGCTGGCACCTTATATCGTGCCTATGCGAGAGTGTCTGTCTGAGATTATGGAAATCTCACCAGCACGGGTTTCCGTAAAGGCAACCACTACGGAGAAGCTGGGATTTGTAGGCCGTAGCGAGGGTTGCGAGGTGTATGCTGTGGCGCTTTTGGGACGCGAGGAAGGACTGTTCGACTGATGATGAGACTGATTTTCTTAATAGGGATGGCAATGATGGCCGTATTGTCGTGCGGCCGATCCAAGACCGGAGGATTTTCAACCGGTGAATTGGAGATATTGAATTGCCCGGACAGCATTATGCGCGTCCTGACTGTCGAGGACAGTGTCGATCTTGCGGTTCTGCGCGCCGAAAGCCGCGATTTTTCTTTAGATGAGCTGGCGTCAGAAGAATTTAAGAGACTGGGGCTTCGAATGATATCGACCGTCACCCACCCGTCGCAGGATGGAGTAGGAATCGCCGGACCGCAGGTCGGTCTGAGCCGAAGAATCGTGGCCGTTCAGCGTTTCGACAAGGTGGGAGAGCCATTCGAAGTATATGCCAATGTGAAGATCGTATGGATGTCTGATTCATTGGCTTACGGTCCGGAGGGCTGCCTCTCGGTACCGGACAGGCGCGGCAACGTGCTCCGCAGCCAGGAAATCGTGATCGAGTATGCAGATATTACCGCGCTGCAACACGGCCTTACCGATATCCCGATGGTGCGCGATACCGTCACCGGATTCACCGCTGTCATATTCCAGCACGAAATCGACCATCTGGAGGGAGTGCTTTACATCGACAGGCTTTAATTTTTCTCATAGAACTATCATAAAAACACCCTCGTGATAGACAATTGACAGAAAATTATACAATTTCTTGCAAAAAGTTTTGCATTTTAACAAAACATTTATACCTTTGCAGTCCCAAATTCAAAATGGGAAGCCAAATTGAGATATGGTGTAATGGTAGCACTACAGATTCTGGCTCTGTCAGTGAGGGTTCGAGTCCTTCTATCTCAACAAAATTCTGACTAACGGTCACGGCGGGATAGCTCAGCTGGTTAGAGCGCATGATTCATAATCATGAGGTCCGCAGTTCAATCCTGCGTCCCGCTACTTGAAAATCAAGCACTTACGAAACTTTCGTAGGTGCTTTTTTGATGCCCGTGAACACCGCGTGAACACCAAATCTTTTAATTGCATTTAATTTTCATTATTTCCATAGGGGCGCTGGAGGGCGTTCTGGGACGGTTTTTCACTTAGCGGAATCCATCTTGCAATTATACAATAACTTGAGAGTTCCAGGTTCCTTTCAAGTTCCGGATTGCATATCATGTCTTGATTCGCTTCGTTCAGCATTTCCAAATTTTGAACTATTTTGGGGTCCGTGAACACGGGCGTGAACACCGAATACTAAAAATCATCCTTCACTTTACATAATACAATTGGGCTGTGCAATATATAATTGTGACAAAACGTCAGAATGATTGCCATATTGGCAGACATAAACACCTATTACACAGCGCCTTTCTGCCACATATCCTTTGGTACATCAATTGTTCGCATCACCTCATATCTTTAAAACATATGATGAATATATGAAGATTGTAATTTTTAATGTTGGAGGCGCCTTAAGCTCCTATGTAGAAACTAGTGCAAAGAAAATTGTAATTGACCTTGGAAAAAGCGGTGATTTTTCCCCTGTCAATGATTTTTTATTACCACTATACAAAATCAGGAACGAAAATCGTGTAAGTGGGAAATATCAAATAGACCAACTGATTTTATCACATCCACATCTTGACCACATTAACGATCTTGAGGAGTTTGACAAGTATTTTTACCCAATCCTTTACACGACTCCCAACGATCTATCTTCTGATGCCAATAAACATATGAACGTGAACTGGAGCTTAATCGATGATCCTAAAAGTGACCCTGTTAAAAAATTGCGCTCATTGTTTTACGGTAGACAACTCCCGCTACGAGTCTGCGAACCAACCAGAATGACTATCGGATACATATACCCTGGACAAGTTGAAGACAATGACACATTAAGAAACGAAAGCTACACCAATAATATTAGTATTGGAGTTGTTATCCGCTCAACCTATAGTATATTTTTCGCTGGAGACGTACAAAAGGAAGGAATGAAGGTTTTCTTAGAAGAGAATCCTGCCATAAAGAAACAACTAAGTGAAGGAATAGACTTTCTCGTCACACCGCATCACGGTCTCCGTTCTTCTTTTAGCACCGACTTATTTGATGCAATGAAAAGAGGAAAGACAACGAGACTAAATATTGTTTCGGAGAAGGCCACATGCGGTCCCGATGATAAACGACAAGTGGATAGTCGATACTCATCTTCCGATTACTGCGAAGGTGCCAACAACCTCTGCTCACAAGATACTCCTGTATATCAACGAAAGACCTCTAACGGGCATATCTTCATTGATGATGATGGCAAAATAACAATAGAAACAGATATAAATAAGATACTTGAAAAATTTGTATAAGACCTATGGATAAATATGAAAAGATAGCCAGGGTATACCCTTGTATTGCTGGTAGTATTATACCTATCATACTAAGCGGAATATTTATTTTTAGATTCTTTCCATCAGGTTGGAATATATGGGAAACTTTTATAGCCAAAATCTCGGTATTTGTTCCAATAACAGTATTCTATGGAGCACTTGGGTTCTGGTGCAGAACTATTATAGCCAACACATCAAAACTCATTTTCCAATTTCCATTATTTAAGCAGGATGAGACTATGATGCCAACCACTCAACTAATATCATGGAAGAGCACGAAAAGAAAAAGCGAACAAGACATAAAAAATATTGCTAAAAAAGTGAAGACAGATTTTGGCATAAAACTGTTTTCTGAAAAAGAAGAAGAAACAAATCCGGATGAAGCAAAAAGAACAATTGTTGATGCTGTTGGAAAAATCCGTGAAGTTACCCGGGGCAACGAGAATCTGCAACAATACAATAGACTATATGGGTTTTTCCGGAATTATCTTGGTGCATGCGTTTATGCCATAGCATTCATAGTATTGGCTCTAATTATCAATTACATATGCCTACTAGAATACGGCATAATTTTATGGAGTGGACTTGTATTTCAACTTATTTTAGGGCTAATATCTTTTCTAATACTAAAATTGATAGGATTTGAATATGCCAGAGCACTATTCAATGCCTATATAACAGATGCATCATACACATATAAAACAGAACAATAATATGAAATACGAATATGAAATTTTGAAAGTTGGCGATGCAGATATCATTATTATTCGTCAATATATTAATAATGAGTCCTTTCTTATCCTTATTGATGCCGGTAATGCCAACAATAGCTCCACCATTAAAAATCACTTAAAACAATATTATAAAACCACATATATAGACTTAGCAATCTGCACTCATCCTGACAGTGATCATAAAGATGGTTTCTTTGATCTGCTCCAAGATCCAGAAATGACATTTGCAGAATTTTGGTTAACTGACCCCGCAGAGTATATAGACGAAAACGACATCGCTCGCTATAGGAATCATGACAATGCAGTTAGAGCTGTGCGCAAGATATGGAATAAATCTACAGATGATAGACTGAACTTGATTGATCTGGCTTGCTCGAAATGCAGCATTGTACGTTCTGTTATAGACGGAGTAAAACATTCTATATTACCTATTTCTATCGTAGGTCCAACATCTATGTACTATCAAGAAGTCGTTAAAAACATGGTGCAACAGTATGGCATAAACACCTACGATGATAGTTCAAAGGAATTGTATGATGACACTTTTAGAATAGATGACAAGGAAATACAAAGTGTTATTGATACTGTTGAAGACGAATCGCCCTACAACGCCTCTAGTCTCATTGTATTATATAGGCCTGGAGACGGCAAACAATTCCTATTCACAGGTGACGCTAATACAACATCCTTGGCTATAATGATTGAGAAGTATCGTTGGATAAGAAATATCGACCTCCTCAAAGTCCCCCACCATGGTAGTCGGAGAAATTTAAACACAAAAATAATAACAGAGCTAGCACCTAAGAAATCTTACATATCAGCTGCAGGTAATGCCAAACATCCTAATGGCCGTCTAGTCTACTGGTTGGCAAAACATGGTCCAGTATACTCGACTCACACAGCTAACGGATATATACATGCAAAATCCGCTGAAATGGAAGCTAGAGAAGGCGTATCAACTCTAGCACCCCTTAAAGCAAAAACCATTATTTAGTAGATCGGCCGACTAAGAACATTTCTTAGCCGGCCTTATTTTAGATACTCACCTCAGCATCTTAAACATCTGCTCGACACATTTCTTTTTCTGTTCCATATTTGGATGTACATAGAGATTCAGGGTCGTACTGATATTAGAATGACCGAGGAGGACACTGACAGTCTTATAATCACATTTGCTCTCGATACATCTTGTGGCAAAGCTGTGACGGAGTCCATGAAATTTCAGTTTAGGCATGTCCAACTGTTTCATCAAACGCTTATAATAATTACGATAGGTGCGAGGCTCAGTCGGCTGAGATGAATTGGTCAGCACATAGAAACTGCCATTGACCACCTTCTTGAAAGGCTTTATCATCTTCAGCAAGTCCTTTGCTATCGGTATCTCACGAATTGAATTCTTGGACTTTGGCGTATCTATGATTACCTCTGTATGCTTTTCAGAGCCTTCTATCACATAAATACGCTGTATAGTCTTCGAGATATTGATTACACCTGCCTCAACATCGATATCATCCCACACCAACGCACAGACCTCTCCAATCCGGAGTCCTGCACATAGACAGATGTAAATTCCAAGATTCATAAAAGTAAAATGACTCTGCACATAGTCCATGATGTGTTTTTGGTTGTTCCGGCTCAAGACCTCAACCTCCTGCTTCTCTCGTTCTGTCGGAAACTTTACATCTATCTCCCGATGTTCCATGTACCCCTGCTTCACACCATAGCGAAGAATCATCTTCAGTACAATCAAGATATCCTTGACGGACTTTTGACTCAAGCCCTGCTCCAGCTTCCGAAACACGAAATCCTGCACAAGACTCTCGGTCACATCTCTGATACCGTAAAAAGATGGCATCAGATGATTGTTAATCAGTAAAGAATAGGCGGAGTATGTCGACCTCTTGACATACTGTTTCTTGTCGGCTTGCCATAGCACGACAATCTCTTCAAATGATTTTTGGCTCATAATATTAAGGTTTAAAAACACCACTATATTACGAGAATCCTCAATCTTCATTGCCGGAGCCTTATTGCATCAATGTTCCGAATTTGAGATTTCCGGAGTTTAGTGGGGAGTGGGAGAGGTGTACCATTGGAGATATAACTCGAAACTACAGTCTTCGCAATAAAGACAAGATTCAATATCCGATGTTCTCTGTAACTAACAGCAGAGGGTTTGTTCCTCAGTCAGAACAATTTGAAGACAGGGAAATGATAGGAGAGGATATAAAGGCTTATAAAATCATACACGAAGGCGACTTTGCATATAACCCGGCAAGAATAAACGTCGGTTCTATTGCCAAATATGACAAATCCGAGCCATGCATGATAAGTTCTTTATATGTCTGCTTCAAGGCTCTTCCGCAAATAAACAATGAATGGCTGATGCAGTTGCTCAAAACGCCTAAGATGAACTTTTACTATAATGTAAATGGAGAAGGAGGAGTCCGTGTGTACTTGTTTTATCCAAACTTTGCAAGGATTCGTACCAGCTATCCATCATTAGCAGAACAACAGAAAATAGCAAGTTTTCTCTCTTTACTTGACCAGCGCATCGAAACTCAAAGGAAAATCATTGAGGACTTGAAAAAGCTAAAGGATGCGATTAGTTTAATATTATTCACATCTGAAACATGTGACAAATGGGAATTATCTAATTTGGCAACGATAGTTATGGGTCAATCTCCATCGTCTCAATATTATAATACGGATAATGAAGGTTTGCCATTAATCCAAGGGAATCTAGATATAACAAAAGGCAAACTTACCCCACGTATATACTCGTCGGAAATGACAAAAAAATGTCATACTGGGGATGTCATACTTACTGTGAGAGCTCCTGTAGGAGAGGTCGCGATTGCTGATTTTGACGCATGCATAGGAAGAGGTGTTTGTGCAATAAGACCGTTTAACAGCACCTATTCGGTTCTCATATATCAATTCCTTCAACACTATAAACCAAAATGGATTTCTTTGGAGCAGGGTTCAACATTTACTTCTGTCAGTAGAAATGACATTATGAGTATTAAAATCGGGATCCCATCAATACAAGCAATAGAAATATTAAATATTCTCGATGATAAAATATCCATTGAAGATGTCATATTGAATAATTTGAACTCTCAAAAGAATTACCTTCTGACTCAATTGTTTATATAAACATTTGAGCAAGAAGGTGAGATTTGACAGCTAAATATCTACAAAGCAATTTCTGTTCAAGTAAATATTTATCTTCCAGAGAATTAAGGATATTTAACACCCTTTCATAGCCGGAAGGAATATTAAAAGAAATAGCGAGAATATCCTCTGGGTATATGTTGGCAATTGCGCCATTCCCACCTTGGATACATCGTTGAATATGTTTTTTATAATGCTTGCTTTGAAACAGCCACTTTGTCAGCGGATTATCTGATCGGTAGATTCCACAAAATGCTCCAACGGTAGCTGATTCCATTCCGCAATCAACATAATAGGATGCTTTACCAACAAGATGGGAACTGCCATTAGCCATGCAAATTACAATGTCTCCGTCTCTTAATATCTGTTCATGATTTGGTATTTTGTTTACCCAAACAAGTTCTTCAAAATTAACAGGATCACCATTTGATATGTTAATCAGAGGACTTATTACCTCAGTAAACAAAGGGGAAATATGCAAATGTAAAGCTACCGCTCTAAAGGACGTGTTAGCAGAAGTCCACGAAAAGAATGTCGAGAACTACGAAGTATGTTCTGTGTCAGTCAGCCAGGGAGTAATCAATCAGATAGATTATTTAGGTCGTTCATTTGCTGCTAAAAAAGTATTGCATTATAACGTTGTTAACTATGGGGATATAGTATACACTAAGAGTCCAACGGGTGAATTCCCCTATGGAATAGTAAAGCTTAGTAATTTGGATAGGCCGGTGGCTGTATCTCCTTTATATGGCGTGTATCGTCCTGTCAATGATTATGTTGGCATTTATTTGCACCTATATTTCAAGAGTCCGGTCAATACCAAAAACTATCTGCATCGCTTGATTCAAAAAGGAGCTAAAAATACAATTAACATAACTAATCAGCATTTTCTTGACAATAAGATTTTAATTCCCGAAAATGGCTGGTTAGAAATTATTGTAAATGCAGCCTCAACAATTGAAAAAATGATCCAGATAGAATGCAATGCCCTGTTATGCTTAGAGAGGCAAAAGAATTATTTACTATCAAAGATGTTTATATAAAAAGGGTGGAGAGTAGATATTTTTTCTGATCTTCATATTTTTTGAGTATGGTTCTATTGCACTCAATCTTAGCCTCAATCTTATCTAAAAACATTACTAATAATTCTTGATGATGAGTAGGAATGGCTGGTATTTGCAATCTCTTGAATGTATCTAACCTTAATGAAGCGACTGTTGATCCAACAGCATTTCTTACGAAATATGAGTTCTGTGTCTTGCAATAATGATATAAATATCTGGGAATAAAATCTGTTGAGATATCATATATGGCATAACATCTTTGATGTAGAGCAAACTTTCCGTTGTAATAACGGGGGTAAAACTCTGCGCCTTCACCAGGATATATAATAGCCTCTTTATCAAAAAGATATTCAGGGAGAAATTTTATCTCGTCTGATCTATCAAAGAATGGATACAAGCTTCCATCATTGTTCATTGAAGCATCTTTCACATCGCTATTACCATTTGAAATTTGAGAGATGTCACCCAATGATATAAAATCATTATATTTAGCATTCTGAAACAACAACTGGTAAAGTCCTCTGATTAGAGATTCGTATTTCTCAATGATTTTCTTTTGGGTATCTATCCTTTCATCAATTAAAGATAAGAGATTACCAATTTTAATCTGTTCTTTTTGTGACGTCGTGTAATTAGTTAACTTCTCAAAGGATGATTTTGAAATTATAGGCACAGCCTGCACTGCTATAGAAGATAGATATCTTGGAAAGCGACTCTGGACAGCGTAAAACACAAAGTTTGCATCATGCTGAACAGGAACAATGGTATTTATCTGCTGATTAGATGCCATTTCTGTTTTTGCCATTCCCATCTTCCCTATTGTAGAGCCTATGCATGTGACTAAAATAGAATTTGCAGGAAAAGACCTCGTTTTTTCAAACCCTCTGTCAGATAATAG
>JAGKTT010000099.1 GCA_021153285.1 Bacteroidia bacterium | reverse complement strand
TGTGATGCAAAGTCCGATCAGTATGCTGGCACAAATGACATTGATGGTATGATAACCTTTGTTGAATTCTGTCAGTGTTTCAGGGTGATTTTCCCTTTTTATCCTGACTATCAGTGTCGTAGGCAGGATAACCAAGACCAGCATAATAGCTGCAATCATCATCCAGTCATAACCATTTTCACCTTTAATGTCAGGCAGGCACGATATCATAAAGCAGGTGAGTCCTCCTGCCATAGACAGTGCACGGAATAGTTTCAGCGTTTTCATAATTATTCCTCCTATTTGTAATATTCAAAAGCGATTATCAAGTCAATGACCTGAAGATAATTCTTAGTGCCGGAAGATATCTTGTTGGCTTTCAGCATTGAATCATACGCCGTAGATTGGATCTTCCCTAGAATCTTGTTGTATCTTGATTTCCAGAAATTCTGCTGGTCAATCAACTGCTGTATGATTTCCGGTTTGATCGAGCTGATATAGTTCTTATATTCATCGTCGCTTAATATCTTTGAAGCATTAGACAGCACATAGGGAAGCAGAGAATAGTATCCGCTGTATCTCACGGCAGGGATATCCGATCTTCTGCATATTTCATATGCCCAGAAGTTAGCTTCATCTTCATTGCTCACTCCAAGCAGATGCGAAAGTTCGTGTGCATAACTGTACGGTCGCTGGGCAGGAAGCAGGTCTACTGTCAGCATAGTCAGATAGAAACTTATTGAAGACCTCTTCGTCATATGCCTGGCGTTCGATATTGCCTCTTGAATATATGCTCTCCCTGAAATAGTTGATTCCCCATCCAATATAAAGCCAGATGAATATCCAGGCAATCAGTTCAGCTTCTCTCAAGGCAATCTTCCAGACCTTGTCCTTATTCCGTATACCCTTGGATAAGAGGCATATTATCAGCCCGATGGCACAAACTGCCAGAACCTCAGTCATTGAAAAAGGAATCCAGGATACCAGGAATGATAGTCCTGCAGATATAATGGGGTAGAGGTTCGCTGCATACCATTCGCCGACAGATACATTTACCCTTGCTGCAATAATGAATGCAACGAGAGTAACTGGAACTATATGTCTGGCCTTATGCATTTTTCACAATGAGTATTATACAAATACGTTATTTACCTTTTACGATTAGTCTGCGGACGAAGAATGCCACTACCGCTATAAAGACTGGAAGACTGGCATAAAGTACTACAGAGATGTCTGAAAGAGACTCGCGCGGAAGATCCAAAGATGCCCAGCATACGGTTATGCATATAAGGAAGTTTCCAACTGAGAATCCCCAACGCTGTTTCGGTGTGACATTATCAGGGATTACCCACCACATTTTTTGATAATCAGGATTGCCGATGCTGATGATTCCCAGGTATGTTGCAAGAAGCAATGTGACATATCCGGCACCGAACAAGTTGATGTCCATAGTTGTTTCTCTGGTCGAGAACAACCAAAGGAAGAACAGGAAAAAAGCTGCCAGAGCGATGATAGGGGAGAGGATCTTTTTCATTGCTATCTGTGTTAGTGTTCTATACGCTATAAATTTAGACAAAATTATTCTGATTTCCAGCAATATGCATTTCAGGTTTCTCCGAATAACTTAGCAAACGCTATATAATGTATATTTTAAAGCCTAAACATAGCCTTGTGCAACAAATATAATAACTTTTTCTCAGAAAAATATGTATGTCAAACGAATTATGCAAAGATGTTATATGCTGTTATTATCCAACAGCAAAGCTGAACAATCATCAAGATTGTAGATGCGTTGCCAGTTTTGCGATACTTCCAGAACTCAAGGAAATAGACTGCCAACATACAATATACAGGTAAATTGTCAAGCAGAGAATATCCAGACCAGTCACCGGTGATTGCATAATATAGGATGAACCCGATTATTGCTACCGTGAAGCCACAAAAGCACATAAACGCAGTCTTACTGTACAGGACTTTTGAGATAGTGTCTTTCATATCAATGATTTTAATGTTGCTTTCCATAATTCCTCAGAACCCATTCCCATACAAGATCTTTCTCGGGGTCATCCAGATCAATGAGTACATCAGGTACAAGGTACTCCTCATGTACCTTTGTCATATCCGCTCTTGTAAAATACCTGCAGCTGGTCATTGTAATGGTGCCGGTGTTCGGGAGGACAGAATAAAGTACATCTCCAAAGTGACACGGCTTTGCTCCTGATATTTCACCTACAATGATTCCCACACCATTATCACGAGCCTGTGTCATCAGCAACTCTGAACTGCTATATGAATCACGTCCCTGAATGAAGACTATATTACCTTTGTATATCTTATCCTTATCAAGGTTTATGACGTGCTGCACCGTATCTTGGATATAGCCTTCCGGAATAGGCTGTGGTCTTGTCTGATCGAACTCATATAAGTCATACATTTTCCCGATTTCGGGATTTTCGCCTTCTATAGTCACTGCCTTGAAGAACGGCTGGTGCTCAAATAGCAATTCGGACATTCTGACTTGAACGCCTGGCCCCTTCGTTTCACGATATGGATGAAGCCACGAAAGAAGAGTAGTTCCCAATACGCTATTTCCGCCACCATTGTATTGAAGATCTATCACAAGCGTCTCAATATTCTTATTCTGCATCTCCGCCATCATATCGCGGACCACATAATCAAAGCGTGGCAGTTGCGGATTATTCCTATGGGTAATTCTGTCTGCAAACTTGTTGAACTGAAGATAACAAATGCTCTCGTTCTCAAAGATTTCGTATTCAAAAAGAACCCTTCGGCCGGCTGTCTGCTTTTTCTGGACAGTCTCCTTCAAATAGGCCAACTTCGCTTCATTTCTTGTGATTGCAGGGATTTCAATTACAGCTTCGTCTTCGGTAGTGACTGTCAGTGTCTCTGAGCTCATTCCCAGCAATTTCCAGAAATCAGCGAAAGCAAAGAACTGAGATATGAGAGTTTCATAATTTATCTGGTTATCCGCGCTTATATATGGCCTTGCTGCCTTCAGAATATCTTGGACTGATCTGCCGTTTATGCTTTTTACACTTTTACCGAGATATTCCTTCAGTTCTTCGGAAGTCACGTTGATGATGGCCGGGGAGTCGCCATCTACAATTATACTGAAGGGGAATAGCTTTTCAAATGAATCCCAATATCTGACTGCGGTATGGCCATCATCAGCAGATCCTTCTGGAATGCATTACCATTCTGATACTCTTTCGAGGCTTCGATTACCTCATTATGCAGTTTCGGCATCTTCTGGCCAAAACAACCGCACATACTTATGATAGCTATGCCTATCGTTAATAATGTCCGTTTCATATTTTATTCGTTAATCAGTTTTTCAGCTTTCTTCAAATCCTTATGGTCTACCTGAACTTGCACAGGTGCGATAAGACTGGCATTTTCCGCATACACCGGACTGTTCTTCTCCACAACCATTGCCTTGATACTGTTTGCCTCAAGCATCCTGCAGATTGTTTCAGCGCTTGCCTTGTCTGTACATTCGGCTGCAACCTTGAGTTTAATCTGACGGGGGCTTCTACCACAGAGTGATTTTAACAGATTCTTGCACATATTCACTTTGCTTATTTATTTAACTGTCGTTTTGTTGCTGCAAAGTTATCTGGAAAAAGTTTAACAGATATAAAAACGGACTGCATCTTTTTATGTGCAATCCGTTGATATTCAATTGACAGAAATCTTAATAATTAGACGGCGCTTCAAAAAAGTTTCACGCCTGAGGATTTTCAAGCAATTTCTTCAGATGAATGCTCAGGTTTGTGTCGTTTTCAGTCAGTCCGAGTTTCTGCCTGATGACACTGCCGTATGTGTAGTGTCTTTTCAGGTTGATGTACTCTCCGATGTCCTTTCCTTTCAGGCCTATCAGATACAGACAGCAATAATTGATTTCCCAATCGGTCAGTTCCTTTTCACGGAGATATCTGAAGAATGCCGGATGAGAAGACTCCAGTGTCATCCTTGTCGAAGTGATGAACATATCTCTGTCCGAAACCAAGGCTTCAAGTTCTTCATTGGCCTTCCTGTTGGCAGCTGATGTGTCGGTAATATATGAAACGATGACCTTGTTGAGCAGTTCAAGTCTCCTTTCGATGATGACCTTCGTACCTTCATTGACGGTATTCTCTTCGATCATCTTGGTCAAGGCATCACGCTCTGTCACAGCTTCCGAATACATCGCTTCATATCTCTGCTTTTCGATCTCCAGCTGTTTCTTCTCTGCTGTTCTTTCCTGAAGTTTAATGCGAATTCGCCAAATGGTAAAACCTGAAGCCATCAACGAAACCAAGATTATGAGAATGAGTCTGATCCTGGTGTGCTCTGCTTGAATCTGTGCTACAGCATTGGCATATCTTTCTTCAATGAATTTTGTGTCACTGTTCAATTTGATTACCTCAAGAGAGTCATCAAGATGCATTGCCCTTTCATATGCTTCTGTCGACCCTTTATAATCCTTCAGCGACTTCTTGACCATTGCCAGGACTGCATAATAATTAGGATCACGTGTGATATCATTGTACAGCGCTTCCTTTTCGATGCATTCCAATGCTTTGTCATATCTGCCTGCGCTGTCGTACATATTTGCAATGATCCTCCAGAAAAACCAACTGGCCTCAGTGTTTTCTGCGAGATATTGGTCGAGAAAATCAGCACATTGACCCACTCCGTCACGACTGGAAATTACCTTGGCCTTGCAGATATAGAAGAAATGAACGTCCAAGAGGGTTCCGTGTTTCAGATATTGTTCTCCTATATCCAGATAGCTTGAGGCATTCTCTATGTCATCATTCATAATATAACAGTCTGCAATATCTTCAATCATTATCAAGTATTGCCTCTGACTTCCTGCCTCAAGGAATTTCTCTGCTGCAAGGATATTCTCTGATATAGTAGCAGGATAATCATAATAACTCTTGTGAATGAGCCCCTTATATGAATGTAATATTCCTAGTAAATATGTAGATGCGTATTCTGAATCTTCTTCCGCTTTTACTAATTCCTTCATTGCACTCTCGTAATCTTTCGAAAGTATATAATCAATCCCTCGGAATAAATATGAAAGGAATCTTTCCGATGACGCTTCTTTTGATGTAAAGCAGTCATATGCACTGAGTAACAGACTTGCGTCTGGAGCCTCATTAGTGGATTTCATAACGAGGTACCACTTAAAGAGATCGCGTTTCGCCTTAAGTTCCTTGCTTGTCAGATCTGATTCATCAATGCTGGTTACAATTTGCAAAGCACTATCAGCTCTATCCCACATATAACTCTCCACATCCTCCAGCACCCTAAAGGCCTCGCTCTTCCCGCCACCATTGCAGGAAACTATCACAATCGCCGTGATGATCAGCAGTATATTCTTGATTCTCGTAAAAATCTTCCCGTTAGTCAGACAAATATACAACAAAAAGCAGGAACAACGCCATTGTCAGCATCATTCCTGCATATAAAACACCGAGGGGAAGAGGAACCGCTAAGATGCGCTCAAGTTCAATCTACACTAATCAGGGATCAGTCGCAAAAGTATGTGTTTTGATAAATAGATGGTACTTTGTATAGATAAATATAATGGTTATGACAGATGTTCGTAAAATTCTGTATTCACCTGTACACCCCTGAATGTGTCGCTATCAAGCTTCATTTGAACCACTACGGAACCTTGGAACACAGCCGATTTAAATATATAAGATGAATTGGCGATTTCTGTGTTCCAAGGCCTTTCGCGATGTACCTTGAAATACAGGAGAGCATAATATAAAGCGTGAGGAGAGGGGACGTGTGTTCGAAGGTTTCAGTAACGTTCGGGCTTGAAATAGCCCAAACTACCCCGAGCGGTCA
>JAGKTT010000008.1 GCA_021153285.1 Bacteroidia bacterium | reverse complement strand
ATCAAATTACTTCGCGATAACGCGAGCCATCTCGAGAACCTTGTTTGAGTAACCCCACTCGTTGTCATACCAAGAAACAACCTTAGCGAAGTTAGCGTCAAGGCTGATACCTGCCTTAGCGTCGAAGATAGAAGTGTTAGCGCAACCGCGGAAGTCAGTTGAAACAACTGCATCCTCAGTGTAGCCAAGGATACCCTTGAGCTCGCCGTTAGCAGCTTCCTTCATAGCAGCGCAGATCTCTGCCATTGTAGCCTCCTTCTCGAGAACTACAGTAAGGTCTACTACTGAAACGTCAGAAGTAGGAACGCGGAATGCCATACCAGTAAGCTTACCGTTGAGAACAGGGAGAACCTTACCTACTGCCTTAGCAGCACCTGTAGATGAAGGGATGATGTTCTCGAGGATACCGCGACCACCTCTCCAGTCCTTGCGTGAAGGACCGTCAACAGTCTTCTGAGTAGCTGTAGCAGCGTGAACTGTTGTCATAAGACCCTTAACGATACCGAACTTGTCGTTGAGAACCTTAGCGATAGGAGCAAGACAGTTAGTTGTGCAAGATGCGTTAGAGATGATATCCTGACCAGCGTAAGTCTCGTGATTAACACCGTAAACGAACATTGGAGTAGCATCCTTTGAAGGAGCAGACATAATAACCTTCTTTGCACCAGCCTGGATGTGCTTGCGAGCCTTCTCATCCTCAAGGAAGAGACCAGTTGACTCAACAACTACATCAGCACCTACCTCGTCCCACTTGAGGTTAGCTGGATCCATCTCAGCAGTGAGGCGGATCTTGTTACCGTTTACTACGAGAGCACCCTCTTCAACAGCAACTTCGCCCTTGAACTGACCGTGTACAGAGTCATACTTAAGCATATAAGCAAGATACTCTGGCTCGAGAAGGTCATTGATACCTACGATCTGAATGTCGTTTGAGAAGTTCTCAACAGCCGCACGGAAAACCATACGACCGATACGGCCGAAACCGTTAATACCTACTTTAATCATTGTCTTAATTTATTTAAATAAAGTTAAACTTTAAATTGCCTTTCATCTTAGTGTACTCATTTCCACTAAATCGATGCAAATTTAGAAAAATTTATGAATATAATGCTATCTTTGCTGATAAATTAACCAAATCTTAACTGAATTACAATGCGGATACTTATAACAAACGATGACGGATATCAGGCAAAAGGAATAAAGGTCCTTGCAGAGATAATGAAAGAATTCGGAGAAGTGACTGTAATAGCCCCCAAGACACACCAGTCAGGAATGTCAATGGCCGTATCGCTTGGTTTCAAGCAGATAGCACACAAGAATCTGGGAGATGGCTGGCACTATGTAGATGCCACTCCGGCAAGCTGCGTGAAATTCGGTCTCAATACAATGTTCCTGGACAATCCTCCTGATGTAGTCGTATCCGGAATCAATCACGGATCCAATGCATCTAACGCATCCTGCTATTCCGGAACTCTCGGAGCTGCAGAAGAAGCCGCTCTGAACGGGATACCTGCTATCGGAGTTTCACTGGACTCATTGCATCCTGATGCAGATTTCAGTGGAGTAGCAAAACATTTCGGCGAGATCTTCAAAAAGCTTATATCTGAACTGCCACAAAAGTACGGGGTATATTACAATGTAAATTTCCCGGATATACCGGCAGAGGAAATCAAGGGTGTACGCATCGGCTATCAAGGCCTTGGCAAATGGGTTCGCGAATTTAAGGAATGGGATCTCAAGCATTATGAAAAATACGGAATCACTCCGGAACTGCTCGGCCAAAGTTCACACCCTGTATTGGAAGAAGGTGAAGAGTTGTATATGATGGTGGGAGACTTTGAAGACGATCCGCGCAACACTCCTGAAGCAGACCATCTGCTTGTCAAGGAGGGATATGTCAGCATTGTGGCTCACAACGTAGATTGTACTGATTATCAAGAAATTGAAAGACTGAAAAAAATCTTCTGAAAATGAGATACTACATCATAGCAGGAGAAGCATCAGGTGACCTTCACGGTTCCAACCTGATGAAAGGGATATATGCAGAAGACCCTCAGGCGGAAATCCGCTTCTGGGGCGGAGATCTGATGAACTCGGTCTGGGGTAGCACGGCTTTGAAAACTAACCCAGACCTGCATCCAGTTTCAAGTGGACTTGTACGTCATTATAAGGAAGGTGCTGTAATGGGCTTCGTGGAAGTTCTGATGAAAGCCGGCAGACTGCTTGGTAATGTCAGATTCTGCAAAAAAGACATCCTGGCCTGGAAACCTGATGTAGTAATCCTCATCGACTATCCAGGATTCAATTTCAAGATCGCTGAATTCGCTCACAAGGCTGGCTTCAAGGTGTTCTATTATATAGCCCCTAAAGTATGGGCCTCACGTGAAGGGAGAATAAAGAAACTGAAGGCTTATGTAGATAAGCTCTTCATTGTCTTTCCATTTGAAAAGCCATATTTCGATGCCAAAGGGATTGACTACATTTATAAAGGCAATCCGCTCGTAGACGCTGTCGACGGTTCTGCTGCTATGAACGAAAGCCGTGCTGATTTCCTGGATCGCAATCATCTGGAAGACAAGCCGATAATAGCAATGCTTGCCGGCTCACGCAAAGGCGAGATCAGTACTATGATGCCTGTCCTGACCGAATTTGCAGCAAAGATGCACGCATTAGCGGAGTACTCAGAATACCAGTTCCTCATCGCAGGTGCTCCTTCCCGAACAATAAAGGACTACGAGCCTTGGCTGACTGAAGAGAACAGACGATATGTAAAGGTATTGTTCGGACAGACTCAGTCCATAATACGACAGGCAGAAGCCGGAGTGATCAACTCAGGAACAGCCTCACTCGAAACTGCATTATTCGGCACTCCTCAGGTCGTAGGCTATATTACGAATCCGATAACCTACAGAATAGCCCGAAAAATAGTAAAGATAAAATACATCAGCCTAGGCAATCTGATAATTGACCGACTGGCATTCAAGGAGTTCATACAGGATGACTGCAACTGCGATGCTCTTGTGGCAGAGATCAGGGAACTAATTGAAAATCAGGAGCGTAAAACAAAGATGTTATCAGATTATACAGACATCAGAAATGCTCTCGGAGGCTCCGGAGCATCATCTGCAGTGGCTAAAGCAATGATTGAAGAATTGACCCGTAAATAAAGTCAATAATTTCTTTCGCCGAATATCATAGAGCCGACACGTATCATTGTAGAACCCAGTTCTATGGCGATAGGATAGTCGTCCGACATTCCCATTGATATTTCCCTGCAGTCTGAACTAAGATTGTTACACTCTCCTACCCGATCCTGGATCATATCTGAAATCTCTTTCAGACGTCGGAAATCTGACCTTATGACCTGCTCGTCATCGGTGTATGTAGCCATACCCATTACTCCTGAGATATGGATGAAATCATATCTTGATTCTCCTGAGACGAGATCAAGTACTTCCTGCCGGGAAAAACCCTGCTTCGTTTCGTCACTGGAGATAAAACATTCTAAGAGAACATTTAAAACTTTATTGTTCGCTCTACCCCAATTATTGATTGCTTCCAAAAGCCGTACAGAATCCACCGACTGGATCAAAGATGCATAAGGAAGAACCATCTTCAGTTTGTTGGTCTGGAGATGACCGATGAAATGCCACTCTATATCGGACATATAATCAGGATCACCTTTGGCAACCCGCACCTCCTCCAACCTCTTCACTTTGGCCAGAAGTTCCTGTGGACGACTCTCTCCAAAAACCTTCTGACCAGCCTGATATGCCTCTTCTATGGCTTCAAACGGGTGGAATTTAGAAACTGCCACCAACTTTACAGTTGCTGGCAGTTCTGAATGTAATTTATTGATCGTTTCTTTAATCATTATCTACGATTCTGCTGTTTCATCATCTGCTCCTGCATCTTCTGAGCCTCCTCAAGCCTCTGCTGCCACTTCGACTTCTTCTTTGGCTGATTGGCTTTAAGCATCATATCTGCACGAACCTTCTCCTCTGTTACCACAAACTTACGGATATACCAAGTCATACCCATAGTGATGATATTTGAAAGAAGATAGTAGTAGCTGAGGGCAGCCGAAAGATTGTTACAGATGAAGAACATCATTATCGGCATAAGGTAAAGGCTCATAAACTTCATTCCGGCCATATTCGGATCATCTGACATCTGAGACGCTGTCATCTTCGAATAGAAGAACATAGTCAATGCCATAAGAAGCGCGAACAATGAAAGATGGTCTCCCAAAAGCGGAATGTTCACACCGAAATCCCAGATGGAATCATATGCACTGAGGTCATCAGCCCAAAGGAACTTCTGCTGACGAAGTTCAATGGATGCAGGGAAGAATCGGAACATCGCAAACAGGATAGGCATCTGCAGAAGCATAGGAAGACATCCGCCCATAGGACTGATTCCCGCCTTCTGATATAGCTCCATCATAGCCTGCTGCTTCTTCATCGCATCCTTTTCATTCGGATACTTGGCGTTAAGCTTGTCAATTTCCGGTTTGACTACCTGCATCTTGGCAGAAGATTTATACGATTTGATAGTCAATGGAGAAATGAGAAGTTTGATAAGAATGGTCATCAGAAGGATGACAAGTCCATAATTCGAAATGAATCTTCCCAAAAAGTCAAAGCAAGGGATGATTACCAAACGGCTGAACCAAGCTACCATCCATCCTCCAAGAGGGATGATTCTCTCATAATTCTCGTCATAAGACTTGAGGGTACGATAGTCATTCGGTCCGAAATAGAATTCATAAGGAATAGTCACATTGTCCGAACCAGCCTGGAAATCGGAACGAAGCTTTGCAGAACAAGCCATAAGTTTTCCCTCATTCTTGTACTCACTCTCTGAGAAGAACTTGACTGAAAGATCTGCAGAAGCGAATTCATTATCAGCAGTCATAATCGCTGAGAAGAACTGCTGCTGGAATGCGAACCACCTGAACTTTGTGTCAATACGCTCGCTGCCGTCACGTCCACGTCCTACAGCTTCAGGCTTCTTGTCACCGGTAAAATAGAAGTCAAGGTTCGAATACTGCTTCTCGTTCTTGTAACCTTTCTCAAGACGTGGGATAACCACTGACCAATCGATATCAAGCATTGACACATTGCGAGGTATGATACCGTCCATATTCACAAGAGAGAGCTCATTCTGCATCATATAACTGTCAGCCGGGAGGAAGAAGCGCTGCTGGATATATCCGCCACCAACAAACGGAAGCTGCATTACAAGTGTAGAGTCAGTATGCTCGGCAACCTGGAAGACAAAGTCCTTTGTATTGATATTCTCACCGGCATAAAGGCTTATGCCATACTGGCTTGCACCTTTTTCAATAAGATAGAGAGCCGTGCTGTCATATCTCATATAGTCATTGATCCTGACTGAATACGGCTGTGCTCCGCGAGTAGTGAACTCGATCTCCACCTTGTCATTGGCCAGCTTATAGAATGACTCCGCCGCCAGTCTTGCTTCCACAAGAAGACTATCCTTGTATGCCGGCATTGTCTTGACTGTCACTTCATTCTCTGGCACGATTCCCTGCGCTCTCTTCATTGAGTCCATAGCCATCGCGGCCATCTGCTCCACTCGTGCAATGGAATCAAGCTGGTATTGTGCCTCTAGCTGTTTGTTTCGTTGTCTTGCCTGATACCACGAGAATCCCATCATTATGGCAAAGATCAAGACAAATCCTGTCAAATTACTCTTATTCATCTGTTATCTATAATGTTACACAAACTGACGGTGACCTTCATCGGCCACCGCCATTATGATTATTCCTGCTCTTCAGTTTCGGTAAGGACTCTTATCTGTTCTGCAAGAGCCTTAAGTTCCTCCTTAGACTGAGCAATTCTATCTTCCATCTGTTTTACAAGCGGTGCAGAATTCTTTGACATTGAGAAGAATCCTATATTGTTCTCGTATGTCACGATGTCCTGCTCGAGCTGGTGATACTTCTGGATAAGTCTCTCCTTCTCTGAGAGAGCCGGTCTTCCGCCACGGGCACGACGGTTGTTACCGCGGCCATTGTGAGGGAACTTGGCATTGAGAGCCTCCTTGTATGCCTGAGCGATATTGTCCTTTTCCTTGAACGGAACGAATCCTATCTCCTGCCATCTCTTCTGGAAATCCTGCATTGCAGCTGCATCAGACTCATCATTCTTGAGTTCGTATGCCTTGATTTCCTCGATCAGACGCTGCTTCGCCTTGAGATTGCCATAGAAATCATTTTCAGGCTTGGCATTCTTGTCACGCTCCGCAAAGAATTCATCACAAGCCGCGCGGAATCTTTTCCAAAGCTGCTCTGACTTCTTGCGTGGAACTGCTCCGATCTCCTTCCACTGCTTCTGGAGGTTGATGAACTGGTCGGTAGCCTTCTTCCACTCTGTGCTTGACTTAAGGGCTTCTGCAGCCTCGCAAAGAGAAATCTTCTTCTCGAGGTTAGTATTTATGCTATCCTTATATTCTGTATAGAAATCACGCTTGCGGCCATAGAACTTGTCACAGGCAGCGCGGAAGCGGTCATAAATCTTCTGATTCTCCTTCTTGGATGCGAAACCGATGGTCTTCCATTCTTTCTGTATATCCTCGATCTCCTTAGAGAAAGCATTCCACTCATTAGAGTTAGTGACCTCTCTTTCAGCGATTTCCTCGACCTTCTCGCAAAGAGCAGTCTTCTTGACAAGATTCTCAGCCTGCTGTTCCTTGATTCCTTCGAAGAAAGCCTGGTATTTCTTATTGATAACAGCTGTGGCTGCCTTGAAGCGGTCCCAGATCTGGTCTCTGTACTCTTTTGCAACAGGACCGAACTCCTTCCACTGCTCGTGAAGTTTCTGAAGTTCTCGGAAAGCCTCAACGACATTAGGATTCTCGGCAAGTTTCTCTGCAAATGCACAGAACTGCTCCTTGGCCTCGAGATTCTTCTTGAAATCAAGGTCGCGAAGTTCGCGGTTGATCTTCACCATATCGTAGAACTGCTCTACATACAGCTGATATGTCTCGTTTATATTTCTGTAGCTCTGAGCAGGTACCGGACCGATGGCTCTCCAGCGGTTCTGTATCTCACGGAACTCAGGGAATGTAGCATTCACATCCTCCTGCTTTTCTAGAAGCGCCTTAAGGTCAGCGATCACGGCTTCCTTGGCAGCCAGATTATCCTCACGTTCTTTTTCGAGCTGTCTGTTATACTCGGCACGCTCCTTCTTATATTTATTATAAAGGTCCTTGAAGCCTCGTTCCACCTCAGCAAAAGGATTATCGCTTACGGTATCCTCGACTACAGCCTGCACTTCTTCACTTTCATCAGTCTCTGGAGTCGCATCAGCAGTTACAAGTCCGGCCTCGGCCTTTTCCTTCTGAAGTTTCTTGTAGAAGACAGACTTGATAGCCTCAGCTTCCTTGGACATCTTCATTCTTTCCTCGTTCTGAACAAGTTCTTCAAAGAGCTTGATAAGCTCGGCAAGTGTCTTTTCAGAATAATTTACAGCTGGCTCTGCATTTTCCACAGTCTCAGCCAATACTACATCTGATGTCAGCTCAACATCAGGGATGATCACGTCACTCATAATAATGGAGTTTATTTAGTTAAATTTCATACAAGTGGCAAATATACCATTTTTTTAGTAAAACTCGCATCAAAATATTATTTTTGCAAAACTAAATATCTTATATCACTAAACAACTATGCGAATTGACATCATAACCGTAGTTCCGGAGCTTCTCGAAAGCCCTCTCAGTCATTCGATTGTAGGTCGCGCCATCAAGAAAGGACTGGTAGAAATACATATACATAATCTCAGAAAATACGGCAAGGGACCACGTCAGCAGGTAGATGACTACAGCTATGGCGGAGATGCAGGAATGGTAATTATGCTTGAGCCGGTATATAATATGATACAGGAGCTTAAGGCAGAAAGAGACTATGACGAGGTCATCTTTATGTCACCTGACGGAGAGATTCTCAATCAGGGAATTTCCAACGAACTTTCGCTCAAGGAAAACATAATCATCCTCTGCGGACACTATAAAGGTATCGACCATCGTATCAGGGAACATCTCGTAACAAGAGAAATATCTTGCGGAGACTATGTGCTCAGCGGCGGAGAACTTCCTGCCGCAATCCTTGCAGATTCGATCATCAGGCTGATTCCCGGTGCATTGTCTGACGAGACTTCAGCTCTGAGCGACAGTTTTCAGGACGGTCTCGTATCCCCTCCTGTCTACACTCGTCCGGCTGAGTTCAATGGCTGGAAAGTACCGGAAGTTCTGTTGAGCGGAAATCCTAAACTGATAAGGCAATGGCAGGATGAGCAGGCCATTGAGCGTACAAAACTGCTTCGTCCGGACCTTTTGAAAGAATAAAAGTAGAATTTGTTTGCAAATATCGATTTATTATCTAAATTTGCATTCGACATAACGATTTAATGTCAATCAGACGTTTCTAACCACTAATAATTAATCATCCCGAAAGGGAAATACACTACACTACTAACTAACCAAAAAATCCCGCAGTGATGCGGGATTTTTTACTGGATTTAAAAGTTTGATTATGGAAGAGAATATACAATATTACGAAACTTATGAAGAGAATCTTCTGCGGGAGACTCTTAGAATGTGCACCAGCCTCGGTATGCTGGACGGAGAACTTTTAAGCTCTGAAGACATCGATCAGAAATGGAAGGAATGGGCTCCGGAATACATTGCAGAAGCCCTGCCTGAGGTTAACACCTATCCGGAGTTCGCCATTGCCTGTGCCGGATATGCAGGAATGGCGGTTGCACAGTGGTGGGACCAGGATTGGGGACGCCATCATAGTGCAAAATACGAAAGTCTGCACGGTCCGCGCGGATTCGATGATATGGATGAATTCATTGTCCAGAACATCCTTGGGCTTACACTGGATTCTGTAGATGCAAAGCAGATTATGAACATCCTGCTCTGCTGCGCGCAGAAGGCATCCACATTCATCCAGCACGAGCACATAGAGCACCAGACAGTAAAGGCGTTTCACATTTTTGCCCGCACGGTCAAGGTAATGTTCCGTATAGGAGCAGCTCTCCAGCTGAAACGATTGGGTTACAAATTCCACAAGATAGCTCTAGACAGAAACGGCAGCAAGCTTCTGTCATAGTTCCTGCCAATCATTAAACTTATAAAGGTCTCATAACGGTAAGCGATTGCGCCGTTATGAGACCTTATCATTTATTGACTGCAGCACTTAAAACCTCCAGGACACCTTCATCATAAAATTCAGCGGAGCCTGCGGGTAGATTCCTGTTTCAGCATAGAAAGAGTTTTCCTGCCGGAAGTAAGCCCTCCACAACCAGGCATCAGCGTAGTATATGTTATTGAACAGATTCTGCAGATGGAAACTGAAGTCAAGGGAAGATGATTTCTTCAACGGCACATCATATCCGACCGACAGATCTGCGACAAAATAAGCAGGAATCATCCTTTCGGATGAAGAAGTATTGTCATAATACTGTTCCCCCACATACTTTCCGTTCATAGACAGATAAGCAGAATTCAAAGAATTCCGAGCAAGAGCAAAAGGTCTCAAAGTCACATTCGCCATACCCACAAGCGACGGTGACATAAGGATGTCGGTATTTTCAAACTTCACCTGATGCTGTCCTTGATAATTCCAGTCATTCATATTATCATACATTTCGTAATATGCAGTATATCCACGTATCTTATTGGTGGACAAAGTCATATTACCGGCTATCTGTAGCCAGGAAAGAGGTTTCCAGGCAGCAGCCAGTTCTATTCCGCGACGCCAGCTGCGAGGTACATTCTCCTTGACCGCATAACCCACATCTGTAAGTTTTCCGGTCTCCAGCAGCATATCCCAATATTCCATCATATACAGATTGGCCGAAAGAGACAATTTCTCTGTAACATACTCGTATCCGGCTTCGATATCCAGCATCTTCTCCGGACGGATATCCACTCCTCTGGAAGCTACTCCGGCTGACAAAGACTTGTTCGCATCCAATATCAGTTCCTTGATGTCACTTCTTCCCGGTTCACGATGTCCAAGCGCCGCTGAAGCATAGACGCGGGAAGAGGTACTCCAGCGATAAGACAATCCTGCAAGAGGATTGAAGAACTGCCAATTATCCTTATGATCCAGCAGCACACCATCATCCTCTGGACCGGACATTTCGAGCCATATACCCCTGTACTGGAGATCTGCATAAGCTGTAAGTCCCTCACAGCAGAGCACTTCTCCACGAACAAAAGCACTTGTTTCCTGTTTCAGACCGTTATTGAGATACCATTTATGCGCATCATAGTCGAAAGTATCACCAAATACATTATTCCACAACACCTTACCGATATGGTCACCATCATAACGGGAAAGATTCACTCCGGCCGTAAGATTCAGATGTCCTGAAGAATAACGGATATCTGAATTCAGCACATAATAATCATTAGCCAGGGCCTCACGTGTTATGAAATCTCCTTCTTCGACTCCATCCGGAGCATCCATAAGATATTTGGAAAAAGCTTTACCGGCCTTATAATTTTCATAATATCCGTCACCTCGGGTATAATTGAATGTCGTACTCCAAGTCAGACGGTCTGTAAACGCTCTGGTATAATTAAGCTGAAGGTGATGCTGTGCATAGTTATCTGTTTCATTATCATAATAATGTACATTTCCGAATTGATCGTAATATTCTCCTGCAGGATTGTACCGCCTGTCCGATTCATATTGCTCCGGACTGATTCCTTCCCAGGTAATTCCCGTATGCTGGTCACCCATCAGATATGTGAGTCTAAGAGAATTACGCTCATTCATCCAGCCGAGGACAGCCATTGCAGACTGCACATCCGCATAAGCATTACGGATATATCCGTCTGTAAGTCCACGAGAATAAGCCGCATTGAAATAAACACCGGATCTCATAAGCCCCGTGCCTGCAGCAAATGTACTTATGAAAGTTCCATATGAACCTACAGACATTTCCGCCGACCCGAAAGGATCGGCTCCTACCGAAGCCGTGCTCATATTGATGCTTGCTCCAAAGGCACCGGCACCATTGGCAGATGTTCCCAGACCGCGCTGGAGCTGCACACTGGAAATCATTGAGGATAATGCCGGTATATTGACCCAGAACACCTCCTGAGACTCAGCGTCATTGAGAGTGATGCCGTTGAGAGTGACGTTGATCTGCGATCCCTTGGAGCCGCGGACCGTCATCTTCGAATATCCGAGGCCAGTACCTCCTTCATTTACAGACACTACCGATGGCTGGAGGGCCAGGTTCATCGGGAGGGAATTAAGAGGATTGGTACGGCTGAGGGCTTCCTTGCCGATCATTGTGAATGTCACAGGCGTATCTTTGCCTGCACGGGATGTTGAGACGACTACACTGTCAAGTTTCTCGACCTTTTCATCGGTCGCTTCTTTCTCCACGGCTGCCGCAGAGAAAGGGATCAGCGAACAAAGCGCTGCAATAAATAAAAAACCTCGCATAATGTTATGTACATTTATGCAAGGGGCAGTAATGAAACCGAATGATTTCAATATACTTTGAGATTATGCTTCCCTACGCCGGCATTATCCGGATCAGGTCAATGGGTATGATCTCAGCCCCGTATCCGGAGCACCCCTGCTGAATGTTATCTTTTCTTTTCTACAATCTTCACCTCATAAAGCTTAGGCCAATTCTTTCCTGTCAGGTATATCTTCCCATCTTCAGGATTACAGGCAATACCGTTAAGGACATCTGTATCAGGTGTTATCAGGTTCTTAGGCAAGAGGCCCTTGCAATTGATGACACCTTCTATACGGCCGTCCTTCGGATTTATGATCACAATCTCATCTGTCGTGTATACATTGGCCCATATCTTTCCGTCAATATATTCCAATTCATTGAGGAAGCGCACCGGACGGCCTTCTAATGTCACCAGGATCTTCTTCTGCTGTGCGAAATTCTCATCCATAAAGTAAATGTTCGCACTGCCGTCCGATGCTATAAGGTGCTTGCCGTCTGTAGTGATGCCCCAGCCTTCACGAGGATACTTCCAGGTCGATTTATACTCGAGAGTCCCGGCATCATAGATGAATGCTGTCTTTGTATCCCAGGTAAGAATATACAGATTATCCTTCCACATCACAGATCCCTCCACAAAATATTTCTTGTCGAAATCCAGTCTCTCCAAAGCTTTTCCTGTCTCAATATCAACCTTTCTGAAAGTAGACTTCCCGTGAAGGCCTGTACTTTCATAAAGCTGACCGTCCTGAAAGAAAAGTCCCTGTGTGTAAGACTCGACATCGTGCGGATATTCTGCCACCACCTCCAGACTATACTCCTTCAAAGGAGCTTCTCCACAGGCAATCAACAGAATGGATAATATGAATGCTGTCACTATTCTTCTCATTAAACAATGTTTTGGGTCACAAAAGTAAGTAAAAAAACGAACTTGCGAAAATAATCATTACCTTTGCAGGTCAAAACGGAATTTCATTTATGAATACCTATTATATTATTATGCTCGGTATGGCTGTGATGGCCGTGATAGTATTCGTTGCTTTGTTCTTCTTCAAAGCAGGATACGGCTATCTCTCCACATCGAACTGGGGACCGAAGATAGGCAACAAGACAGCCTGGGTGCTGATGGAAGCTCCTGCTTTCATCTTCCTGCTATACTATACAATACAGTTCGCGATTTCCGGAGCAGAGACAGGAAATTCGAAATCAGTGCTCTACATATTGGCAGGATTCTACCTTCTGCATTACTTCCAGAGATCGTTCATCTTCCCGCTGATGATGAGAGGAAAGAGTACAATGCCGATTGCCATTATGCTTATGGGACTGATATTCAACACATTGAATGCATATCTCATCGGAGGATGGCTTTTCCGTGAAGCTCCTGCAGGAATGTACGGCACAGACTGGCTTCGGAGTCCTCAGTTCATCATCGGAACTATAATATTCTTCCTCGGAATGGGTATAAATCTCCACTCCGACCACGTCATCCGCCACCTTCGCAAACCAGGCGACACCAAGCATTACATTCCTCGCAAAGGATTCTATAAATATGTGACATCAGCGAATTATTTCGGAGAATTAACAGAGTGGATAGGTTACGCTATACTCACCTGGTCTCCTGCAGGACTGCTTTTCGCAGTCTGGACATTTGCGAATCTAGGTCCACGCGCAAAATCACTGACCGAAAAGTATAAAAAGGAATTCGGTGAGGAATATACTAAATTGAACAAAAAACATATCATACCTTTCATCTGGTAATGAGCGAATTATTCACACCATATAAAATCGGCCCTATAGAGCTGAAAAACCGCACCATCAGGTCTGCGGCTTTCGAGGCTATGTGCCCGGGACAAAGACCATCAAAGGAACTTTTCGACTACCATACAGCAGTAGCACGCGGTGGTATCGGAATGACCACTGTGGCCTATGCAGCAGTATGCCGGAGCGGTCTTTCCTTCGAAAATCAGCTTTGGATGCGCGAAGAGATTGTCCCTGAACTGAAAGCGCTTACAGATGCAATCCACGCCGAGGGAGCAAAGGCTTCCATCCAGCTTGGGCACTGCGGAAATATGTCGCACAGGACAATATGCGGATGTATGCCGTACGGAGCCAGCAGAGGATTCAACCTCTACTCACCTACCTTCGTCCAGAAAATGAATCTGAAGCAGATCAATGAAGTGGCTGACGCATACGGGAAGGCAGTCGAACTGGCAATTGAGGCTGGATTCGACGCCATCGAGATTCACGCCGGACACGGATACCTGATTTCTCAGTTCCTCTCACCATATACCAATAAAAGGCGCGACGAATTCGGAGGAAGTCTGGAAAACCGAATGAGATTTATGAGAATGTGCGTGGAGAAGGCGGTAGCTGCAGGAAAAGGAAAGGTAGCACTTTTCGCTAAGCTCAACACGCGTGACGGATTCAAGGGCGGTCAGGAAACCGACGAACTGATCGAAGTAGCAAAGGAACTGCGCAATCTCGGAATAGAGTCAATCGTACTGTCCGGAGGTTTTGTAAGCCGTCACCCTCAGTATGTTATGCGTGGACAATTCCCGATAAAGGCTATTGTACATTACTTTCCTTGGAGCAAATGGTGGCTGAAGCTGGGAGTGTTGCTAGGTGGAAAGATCGTAGCACCGGGCGTACCTTTCAAGAAGCTCTTCTTTATGGAAGATGCCCTGAAATTCCGCGAAGCAATGCCGGACTTCCCTTTCATATACGTAGGCGGAATTACAGACAGGAAGAGTGCTGACGAGGCTATCGGCAAGGGATTCCCGATGATTCAGATGGGCCGTGCCGTACTGGAAGACACAGACTTCGTCAACAAGATGCAGGCTGATGAAAACCATTGCAGCGGATGCACTCACAGCAATTTCTGCATCGGCAGAATGTACTCTAGATCAATGCAATGCCATAAACACTGCGAAGACATCACCCCAGCTCTCCGTAAGGAAGTCGAGCGTCTGGATAGAGAAAATGATAGAATCGAGCGCAAGCTCGGATATAAATAGTTCATTGAAATATAGGTAGAACGACTTGTCGCTGATTTGCGCGGCTTAGAGACTTTCCTCTGAGTCGACGATTCAGAGGAAAGTCCGGACAGGAAGGGCGACTCGCTGTGGAAAGCACAGATGGGAGTAATCTTATGTATGCCGTAACAGAAAACAAACCGCCCGAAAGGGTAAGGATGAAACCGCGAGGTAAGAGCTCACGACGCAGTATGGCGACATACGGCGGTGACGGCACCGAGACCTGCAAGACCAAATATACCGGAGCGTCCGCAAGGACAAAAGGGCGGCCCGCTCTTTCCGGGGGGTAGGTTGCGAAGATAAATGACAGGATAAAACAGAAACCGGCTTACGGTTCTACCTATTGCATAAAGGGTTGGCGAAATGCCAGCCCTTTTTTGTATTTTCTTCTTGCAGAAGAAAGCAATAAACGTTATATTTGCCTTCCGTATGAAAACGGGATTTGATAACGAAAAATATCTTAGGATACAGTCCGAACAGATCAAGAAGCGTATCGCTCAGTTCGGAGACAAGCTTTACCTTGAGTTCGGAGGTAAATTATTTGATGATAATCACGCAAGCAGAGTTCTGCCCGGATTCAAGCCGGACAGTAAGCTCGATATGCTCAAGCAGCTGAAGGATGAGGCAGAAATCATCATTGTGATCAGCTCTAAGGATATTGAGAAGAACAAGGTGCGCGGTGATCTTGGAATCACATATGACGAAGACGTTCTGCGTCTGCGCGGAGAATTCGAGAATGTCGGATTCTATGTGAGCAGCGTGGTTATGACCCATTATAACGGTCAGGCAAGTGCGGATGCATACAGGGCACGTCTGGAGCGCCTCGGTATAAAGGTATACTATCACTATACCATCGAAGGCTATCCGAACAATGTAGCTCTGATCGACTCTGACGAGGGATTCGGTAAGAACGATTATGTAGAGACCACGCGTCCTCTCGTAGTGGTTACTGCACCGGGACCAGGAAGCGGAAAGATGGCTGTCTGCCTGAGCCAGCTTTATCACGAAAACAAGAGAGGAACCAAAGCCGGATATGCTAAATTCGAAACATTCCCTGTATGGAACCTGCCTCTCAAGCATCCGGTGAACATCGCATACGAAGCAGCTACAGCCGATCTGAACGACGTGAATATGATCGACCCTTTCCATTTCGAAGCTTATGGAGAAGTGGCAGCCAGCTACAATAGAGACATAGAGATTTTCCCTGTGCTCAACGCCCTCTTTGAAGGAATCTACGGAGAGAGTCCTTATAAATCGCCTACAGATATGGGAGTCAATATGATCGGATTCTGTATGAGCGATGAGGATGTATGCTGCAATGCCGCAAGGGAAGAAATCATCAGAAGATATTACTATGCTCTGTGCAATCTCGCCGAGAAGGGAAACAACGAGCACGAGGTAAACAAGATATCACTGATTCTCAAGCAGGCAAAGCTTACTACTGAATACCGTAGAACTACTGTAGCAGCCAGGGAAAGAAAGGATCTTTACGGAGTTCCTACAGCCGCTATTGAACTTCAGGACGGAACCATCATCACATCACGCACCACTTCGCTCTTGGGTCCGAGTGCCGCATTGATATTGAATGCGACCAAGCATCTTGCCGGCATTCCTCACGATGTGAAGCTGATACCGGAGGAAATGATCGCACCGATCCAGAAGACCAAGGTTTCATTCCTGCACGGCCGCAACCCTCGTCTTCACACAGACGAAGTTCTGGTCGCACTGTCTATGCTCAGCATTACTGATGAGAATTGCCGCAAGGCACTGGACCAGCTGCCTAAACTGGACGGATGTCAGGTACATTCGACAGTGATGCTCAGCGAGGTAGATCACAAGATTTTCAAGAAGTTGGGAGTAGGCCTGACCTGCGATCCTGTAAAGAAAGAATAAATTATGAGCATAAGAGAACCTCAGATACTCGATCTTGATAAAGTAATCGAATCAAAGGCTGGAGAAAAGGCCAGATATATCCCTAAATTCATCATAAGATGGTTCAAGAAGTTCATTCATCTGGACTTCATAAACGAATATCTGAAGGAGGGATATGTCGGTGTGGAGTTCTGCGAAAACACGCTTGAATATCTTGGTGTGGAACTTGAAGTTCACGGCCTGGAAGAGCTGCCGAAGGATGGAAGGAAATATACTTTTGTATCCAACCACCCGCTGGGAGCAATTGATGGAGTCACACTTGGCGCATTGATCGGCAGAGCATATGACGGAAAGGTAAAATACCTCCTTAATGACCTTCTGATGAATCTCAGAGGAATGGCTCCACTCGGTATTCCGATCAACAAGCTCGGAGGCCAGGCACGAAATCTACCAAGACTGATCAGTGAAGCATTTCATTCTGATAATCAGATGCTTGTATTTCCGGCAGGTCTTTGTTCCAGAAAGATTGACGGAAAAATCACTGATCTTCCTTGGAGCAAGGCTTTCATCAAGATGAGTCGTGATACCGACCGTGATATTATACCGATTCATTTCGAAGGTGAAAATTCAAAACGTTTCTACCGAATTGCCAATCTTCAGAAAAAACTTGGTCTGAAGTTCAATATCGCTATGATGCTGCTTCCAGACGAAATGTACAGAAGTACCGGTAGAAAATACAAGATCACTTTCGGCAAGCCGATTCCGGTTTCCAGCCTTGACAAGTCAAAATCTGACTACGAATGGGCTCAGGAGATCAGGGCAAAGGCATACGAACTATAACCTGACCTATTATGGAACCTATTATTGCACCTATAAGCAAGGACATTATCAAGTCCGAGCTTAGCCCTGCCAAGAAATTAAGAGATACAAACAAGGGACATAACGAAATATACATTGTCAATCATTTCGACTCTCCGAACATTATGAAGGAGATCGGAAGATTGCGCGAAGAAGCTTTTCGTGACAGTGGTGGCGGCAGTGGTCTTTCAATGGATATCGACGAGTTCGATACGATGGAACATCCTTACCAGCAGCTGATCGTATGGGATCCGGATGCTGAAAAGATCATTGGAGGATACAGATATCTGCTTGGTACAGACATAAAAATAGACGAAAAAGGACAGCCGGTACTGGCGACTGCCCATATGTTCCATTTTTCTGAGAAATTCATCAATGAATACCTTCCGTATACAATTGAATTGGGCAGAAGTTTCATTGCCCCGGAGTATCAGAGTCGTCAGGCGGGTATGAAGGCCCTCTTTGCATTGGATAATCTCTGGGACGGACTTGGAGCATTGGCCATCGAAAAGCCGGATATGAAATATTTCTTCGGCAAGATGACAATGTATCCGGAATACAACCGCGAAGCCCGAGATCTGATCCAGCATTTCCTTTTCAAACATTTCGAAGACAAGGAAAAACTTGTTACCCCTGTCGATCCTCTGGTAATTGAGACCGACAAGGCTTATATGGACAGCATCCTCACAGCCGAAGATTTCGATGAAGATTACAAGCTGCTGAACGCAGCAGTCCGAAAGCACGGAGTAAATATTCCGCCATTGGTAAATTCTTATATGAGTCTCTCCCCTACTATGAAAATGTTCGGTGGAGGCATAAACCACGAATTCAGCGAAGCGGAAGAGACCTGCATCCTGATAACCTTCGACGAAATCCACGATGCAAAGAAGGAGAGACACATAGATTCGTTCATCGATGAAAAAGTAGACCTGATAAAGAAGCGATTCCCGCTATTCGTAGAAAATATGGGAGAAAATCTGAAAAGTATGATGGTTCACAAGAGGGAGCAGGTGCAGGCAAGAAGGGAAGAAAGAATGAATAAGAGGAAGACTCGAAGAACAGCAAGGAAACAGAAATAACCAACAATAAATCAGCACATTTCAAACTACAGAAAATTATGGTATCAGCGGCAAGAGGCAATGATTTTGACGTAATCATTGTAGGCGGTGGCATTACTGGTGCAGGAACCGCCAGAGACTGTGCATTGCGCGGACTCAAAGTCCTGCTTATCGAAAGGCACGATCTTGCTACAGGAGCGACCGGACGCAATCACGGCCTTCTCCACAGTGGTGCAAGATATGCAGTAACTGACCGCGAATCAGCGGAAGAGTGCATAAAGGAGAATATGATCCTCAGAAAGATTGCGCGTCACTGCGTGGAAGAGACAGAAGGTCTCTTTCTTACGCTTCCGGAGGACGATCTCGACTATCAGGCAAAATTCGTAGAGTCCTGCCTGGCTGCGGGAATCAACGCAGAAATCATCGATCCCAAGGAAGCACTGCGGATGGAACCATCAGCCAATCCGGACATCATCGGTGCAGTAAAAGTTCCAGATGGGGCAGTCGACCCATTCCGTCTCACCTCAGCGAATGTGATTGACGCAAAGCTTCACGGAGCGAAGGTATTGGTCTACAGCGAAGTGACAAGCCTTATAAAGGAAGGTGACACAGTAAAAGGCGTAGAGGTATTCAATCATATCACTAAACAGACGGCACAGTATTATGCCCCGATCACTGTAAACGCAGGTGGTATATGGGGACAGCACATTGCTGAACTTGCCGGTGTGAAAATCAATATGTTCCCAGCTAAGGGAGCCCTCCTTATCTTCGGTCATCGTGTAAATAACGTGGTTCTTAACCGCTGCCGAAAGCCTGCCAATGCAGACATTCTCGTACCAGGAGATACAATTTGCCTTATAGGTACGACATCCAGCCGCATACCTTTCGAAGAATGTGACAATATGTTCGTGACTCCGGATGAAGTGGATGTACTTCTTAAGGAAGGAGAGAAGCTTGCTCCTAGTCTTGCTTCGACACGAATCCTCAGGGCATATGCAGGTGTACGTCCTCTCGTTGCGACAGATGACGATCCTTCAGGCAGAAACATCAGCCGAGGCATCGTACTCCTTGACCACGAGACAAGAGACGGAGTGAAGGGATTCATCAGCATTACCGGTGGTAAGCTTATGACCTACCGACTTATGGCTGAATGGGCCGCAGACCTTGTCTGCAAGAAACTCGGTGTGAACCAGAGCTGTATCACAATGAACACTCCTCTGCCGGGATCAGAGAAAGAAAATATCGACGAGATTTCATTGAAGACCTGGTCAAAGCCTGGAGCGACTCACAAAGCCACAGTCGGCAGACACGGTGCCAGAGCAGTGAACATCGGCTTGAAGGACGAATACGACGCAAGCCTTGTCTGCGAGTGTGAAGAAGTTTCTGTCGGTGAGGTAAGATACGCCATCGACGAACTCGACGTACATAATCTTGTGGATCTTCGCCGTCGTACCCGCGTCGGAATGGGTACCTGTCAGGGAGAACTCTGTGCCTGCCGCGCGGCCGGAATGCTCGCAGATGCACATAAATGCACCGACAGGGCAAAGAACGACCTGAAGAACTTCGTCAACGAAAGATGGAAAGGAATGTATCCTATCTGTTGGGGTGACACTCTCAGAGAGAGCGAATACTCGCAATGGATATATTCAGGAGTATGCGGCCTGGAAGGCAGGGAATGTGAAACCAATAAAGCAGAATAGGACAATGAGATTCGATACAATCATAATAGGTGGCGGACTTGCTGGACTTGTCTGCGGTATCAAGCTTCAGAAAGCAGGACAGAAATGTGCTATAGTCTCAGCAGGACAAAGCGCAATGCATTTCTCATCAGGAACTTTTGACCTTCTGGGAAGGCTTCCGGATGGAACAGAGGTGGAATCTCCATTGGAAGCTATGGCTTCATTACCTGCAGAACATCCATATTCTGTACTTGGTGTTGAGAAAGTGGCTGAGTATGCAGCTCAGGCCAAGGAATTCTTCGCTGAATGCGGAATCAAAGTAAATGGTGACGCTTCACGCAATAGCTGGAGAGTGACTCCTACAGGCGAGAGAAAGGCAGCCTGGCTTACTCTTGGGGATTTCACTCCTCCTGCCTCAAGAGAAGAGAAAATAGGAAATAAGGCATTGATAATCAATATCCTAGGATACCTTGATTTCAACACCAAGTTCCTTGCTGACTCATTTGAAAAACAGGGAACTGAGTGCAGGATAGCATCCATCAAGCTGGAAGAAATGGAAAGACTCCGCAAGAATCCGAGCGAGATGAGATCTACCAATATTGCACGTGTAATGGACCGTGACGGAATCTGGGAAAAGACAGCCGATCAAATCAAGACTTTAATCAAGGGCGAAGATATAGTAGTTCTTCCTGCAGTATTCGGACTCAAAGACGCTTCTGTTGTGGAAAAGCTTCGTGAAGCCATAGGAATAAAGACTATGTTTGTAGCTACAATGCCCCCGTCAGTACCCGGTATCCGTACCCAGATGACTCTCAAATCTGAATTCGAAAAAGCAGGAGGCCGTTTCTTCCTTGGCGATACCGTGACAGAATCGACAGCAGACGAAAAGGGGCAGATCAGGAATATCTCTACCGTAAACTTCAATGATATCCGTATGGAAGCGGACAATTTCGTCCTTGCTACAGGAAGTTTCTTCAGCAAAGGTCTCATCGCCACCCCGGATAAGATCTACGAGCCGGTATTCGGAATCGATCTTACATACAATGAAGGCCGTGAGAACTGGTTCAACACAAACTTCTGGAAAAAACAGAACTACATTTCATTCGGAGCCAGAGTTGATGCAGATCTCAATGCATCAATAGACGGAAATAAAATCTCCAATCTTTATGCAATCGGCTCTGTGACAGGAGGAACAAACGCACTGTACGAAGGATGTGGCGGAGGAGTTGCAATCATAACCGCCCTTGCAGCCGCAGACAGAATTCTTGAAAAGAAGTAGGAGGAACATCAGATGAAAATGCAGGAAAAAAACATAAGTGCGAACAATTTCGAGCAGTGCATCAAATGTACCGTATGTACTGTATATTGTCCGGTGGTACCGGTGAATCCGCTTTATCCGGGTCCAAAGCAGGCTGGCCCTGACGGTGAAAGACTCCGTCTGAAAAAAGGACTTTTCTTTGACAATACATTGAAGTATTGCCTTAACTGCAAGCGTTGTGAGGTAGCCTGTCCTTCAGGAGTAAGGATCGGTGACATCATCCAGTCAGCAAGAATAAAATATAGTACAGATGCTCCTAAGCTCCGTGATATGATTCTTGCAAATACAGACTTTATGGGAAGTGTCGTGACAAAGGTAGCTCCAGTAGCAAATTTTGCACTTGGACTGAAGCCAACCAAAGTCGTTATGGACGCAGTCCTTAAAGTCGACAAGCATCGTACATTCCCAAAGTACGCCACAAAGACATTCGAAAGCTGGTACAAGAAGAACGTGATGTCCTTCCAGGAATCTTTCAAACGTCACGTAAGCTATTTCCACGGATGTTATGTGAACTATAACTATCCTCAGCTCGGTAAAGATCTTGTGAGCGTGATGAATGCACTCGGTTACGGTGTACATCTTCTTGAGAATGAGAAATGTTGCGGAACTGCTCTCATTGCCAACTGTATGATCGACAAGGCAAAGAAGAATGCCGAGCATAATATAGCAAGCATCCGCAAAAGTGTTTACGAAAGACAGATGCCTGTTATCGGAGCGTCATCATCTTGTAATTTCACAATAAGAGATGAGTATCCTCATCTTCTTGGAGTGGACAATTCCGATGTAAGGGATTACATCGAGCTTGGAACAAGATTCATATACAGACTCATCGACGAAGGTAAGGTCAAACTTGTCTTCAAGAAAGACTACAAGGCCAAGATTGCCTATCATACACCTTGTCATATGGAAAAACTTGGATGGGGAATATTCTCCACCGAGCTGCTACGTATGATTCCAGGCGTAGATCTTACGATCCTCGACAGCAACTGCTGTGGTATTGCCGGAACGTATGGTTTCAAGAAGGAAAATTATGAGGTATCACAGGCCATCGGTAAACCGTTATTCGAACAGATCGAGAAACTCAGGCCTGATTTCGTAGCCTGCGACTGCGAGACCTGCAAATGGCAGATAGAGATGTCCACCAGCAAGGAGGTAAAGAATCCTATTTCGATCCTCGCTGAAGCACTCGATCTTGTGGCTACCTCTGAAGCGAATAAGTAACACGCTACCAATCAATTATTTACGCTGAATCGCCTGCTCCCCGGGGAGCAGGCGATTCAGCGTAAATAATTATTACTCAGGCAATTGCTATTTTCTAGCATCAATTCTCTTTCGAAGAGCGTCAGAGATAGGTAGCTTGTTTTCTTTATCGGATAGATCAAGCCATTCCATAGCGAGCTGGTAATCACCAAGCATATAGCAAGCAACTGAAATATTGTATTCCGCACAGGCACGCTTCATCAGGTCGTTTGTAAAAAGAAGCTGCATCCAGATATCCATTGCCCCTTTCCAATCATATTGCTCCGCCTTAGCTAAAGCATCGTACCACTTCTCCCCCTCATAATAGACAATGGAATACTGCTCGTGCTTCCATTGAGATTTGAATGAATCAGCGATCAACACTCCAGCATCCCATCCTTCCACTCCCAGAGAATTCCAGGCCTTGGCTGTCGCGATGGTACTGTCATCCTTGCCATTAGAATAAATTTCTGGTCTGGCCATTGCCGTACCCCCATATGCCTGTACCCTGTCTTCCTTATTCATACCGTCGTAACAATAGAGCTTCATTGTATATGGAATATTTCCGTTGCTGACATATGAAGAATCCAAGGATGACGGGTAGCTTACACGAGAAGGACCTCCGACGGTCATTATTCCGAACTTGAGGGTATCGAAAAGAAAGACAATATCAGAGCCGGTATCCATCAGGATATTGACAAGAGAATCCTTTCTGGAGTAATCCGCTCCAGCCAGGCTTCTCATTCTATATATGCCGATCTGGGTGCTCGGGCCATAATCCTGCTCAAGACTGTATGCAAATCCGTCAGCCATTGACTCACCGAACTCTGAAGAAACTGCATTATCTCCTTCCAGATACACCACCGCTACATTCTTGCCGACAAGATCTACACCTGTCTTTGAAGGATGACGCATTTCCACGTGCACAGCGTGCTTGCTGGGACCGCAGGAAACCGCGATCCAAAGAGCTGTAAGGCATAATGCCAGAAATCTTTTCATTGTTCTAAATCTCTATTGGTTCTGCAATAAGGTCATATTCATCAGCTCCGACGACCTTGACTTTGATGAAGTCACCGATCAAAGAATACGGATCGACATCTGAGAATAACGAAGAATCGTATTTCACAAGAATCTCGCCATCCACCTCCGGGCTCTCAAACTCACTTCGACATACGAAGACGCCATCTACGAAATCATCGACTATGACATCGATCTCAGAGCCGACACGTGACTGATTGAAGGCCATAGAAATCTCGCTCTGAAGTGTCATAAGTTCGTCAAGTCTTTCCTGCTTCACACGTTTTGAGATAGTATCCTTGAAATTATCGGCTCCGTAAGTACCCTCTTCTTCTGAGTATTTGAATGCTCCCAGTCTTTCGAAACGCGCTTCCTTAACAAAGTCAAGAAGCTCAGCAAAGGCCCTCTTGCCTTCTCCCGGATGTCCTACAATCATAGTGGTCCTGAGTACTACTCCCGGAACTTTCTCACGCATCTTGCGGATAAGTTCGCGGGTCCAGGCTCCATCTACATTGCGGTGCATATTGTCCAATACCTTGTCAGCAATATGCTGGAGAGGAATATCCATATAACGGCAGACCTTCGGATTATTCGCCATCTGGTCCAGAACATCTTCAGGGAATGCTGCAGGATAGGAATAATGTATTCTGATCCACTCGATTCCTTCCACTTCCGAGAGTTTCTGCAGAAGTTCCGCCAAAGCACGACGACGATAAAGGTCCAGACCATAATATGTCGTATCCTGGGCAATGATTATCAATTCACGCACACCGTTTTGTGCCAATTTTTCTGCTTCCTCCACAAGAATCTCCATCGGAACGGACTTATGTGCTCCACGTATGAATGGGATGGCGCAATACGAACATCTGCGGTCACAGCCTTCTGATATCTTCAGATAGGCATAGTGTGAAGGAGTGGTCAGATATCTTGAAGAAGCCTTTGCAGGATCAGGCAATCCTCCGAGTTCCTTTATAACAGGCTCAAAGTCTCTGGCACCGAACCAGGCATCCACTTCAGGAATAAGCTGAGGCATCTCCGAGGCATAACGCTGTGACAGACAGCCAAATACCACGACTTTACCCACTTCTCCCCTGCTCTTTCTATCGACCGCTTCAAGCACTGCTTGAACAGATTCTTCCTTCGCATCACCTATAAACCCGCAGGTATTGATCAGCAGTACATCAACAGGAATATCCTCTCCCTCGGGAATGATCTCATAGAGATCCTCCACCTGGGAAAGGATATGTTCTGTATCTACCTTGTTCTTCGAACAGCCCAAGGTAAGGGTCTGTAATTTCTTTCTGGTATCAATCATAGATTATTCCTGATCAGCTGCTTCAGTCTCCTCAGCCTCCTCCTCAGGGTTAACGAAATCAAGAGAAGCGTAGTTCTTCAGAGCATTGTACCACTCTACAACCTTCTTCATATGAGAAACATAGAAACGGTCGCGGTCGTAGTCCGGAAGAGCCTTTTCGAAAAGAGCCTTGAGTTCCTCTGGCTTTGACTTTGCAGAAGGAGCATTGTCCTCACCGAGTACCTCCTTCATATTGAGGAATACCTGCTGAAGCTTGACCTCCTCGTCATCAGTATAGATAGAGATATCAGCGAGTGAAGTGATCTTGCTTGTAGCTGACACTGCGCTTCTCTTCTTGTCTGCAAGAGCCTCTACCACTGCACCTGTACGGGTAGCTGAAATATAAAGGAACAATCCGCTCTGGCCTGAAATCGCCAGAATCTTTGTAAGATCTGTTTTCATTTTTAATTAATTGATTCTTATTAAACTATATCTTTGCGCCAGTCTCCGAAGAGATCAGACATTATTATTTCTATTTTTTGCTCAAGTATAGCTATTGACCCGTCATTCACGATCACAGCATCTATCCTCGGGTCTGTTGCTCCTTCCGAAAGAGCGTTCATCTTTTTCTGATTGGCCATCCTCGCTTTTACCGCCTCCCTGTCAGCTCCATCACGTCTATATGCACGTTCCATCCTCATCGACACCGGAGCATCCACCAGAATTACCTTGTCTCCAAAGCCATCGAACTGCGGCTTTTCAAGTATTGTCGCCGATTCAAAGACAACGAACGGACTCCCACTGTTTCCGGCAAAAGCCAGAAAATCTTCCATCAAAGCCGGGAATACAAGTGATTCCACCGTTTCAAGTGCCTGCCTGTCAACGAATATCCTCTGTGCAAGACATCGCGGTACAAATTTTCCGGCTTCATCACGCAGACAGCATCCAAGTCTGTCTTCAATCGACTCCAAGAGGCCCGGGACGGTATCATACAATTCCTTTACCTTCGCATCAGCATTGTATTGAACAGTCAATCCTTTTTGCGCCAATATCCTGCAGACCTCGGACTTCCCGCTGCCGATGCCGCCGGTTATCACCAGAATCTTCATCACTTATCCTCCAGTACACAATTTACTGCGACCGGATCTGTCTCATATGAAATGAGACCTTTTGTCTCACCCGAAAGCAACAGAGGAGCCATTCCGCTCAACGATGAAATGAAGTCATTATAGTCCACTTTCAGTTCAAGCTCTTCCGGCTGACTCTCCAATGGGAATGAAAGTCTCAGGACCACATCAGCCTTGGAAGGGAAAGGAACGAGTTTTTTGTCGGACGGTACATTTTCAGCAGTAACCGGCAATGTCAACTTCATCTCCACAAAGCGGCTTACATTCTGAAGATAATGGACTTCGGACACAGACATTCTTACATCCTTCATCTTTTCAAGATGTACAACTCCCTGGATATCGGAAGAAAGATTTGAATGCTTTATAGGCTCAGTGAGAACCTTGTCTATAGTCTCCAGAATCCTTGCCTGGCCATACAACGTAACCGAGTCAGGAATTATCTCCAGTTCTCCTTTGTTCATATGCTGAGGCATATAGGTTATGGAATAGACCGGATCCACCGGCACTTTCTTATGGTCGACTTCAGGAAAACGGAAAAACACAGAATCTGACACGAAATATTCCAATGTCACACCATCCCCATAGATCAGGTGCGTATATTCTGTCAGATCCGCCGCCAGTACATAGAACAGATCACCTTCCTTATGACGCATCACAGAAGGATTGAATGTCACTGTTACAGGTCTTCTACGAGCCTTTATATCAGACATAATAGCCTTATAACCTGTAGCCCGGCATCTTGCTATCACATCACTTGTATTGAGGGATATATTGGTATGACCTTCGATATTACACTCTGCCTTGACGGATGCTGTCAGGTAGTCATTATACTTGAGTCCCAGGTTATGAATAAGCCATATACTAAATGCCAACAGGAGAGCAAGCAGAAAAACTGCAAGATCTCTCCCGCTGATATTCAAAGACTTCAAAAGCCTGTCGTATAGCCTTTTCATCACCTGATAGAAGTGATATTCTACTGCTGCGGATCAGAAAAATCCTTTACAAGAGCCTGCTTGCTCACGCGGATCTTCACATTGTTGTCCACCTCGATGAGGACAGTAGTATCCTTGATCTCGCATACAGTTCCATAAATACCACCGATGGTAACCACCTTGTCACCCTTCTTCAGACCGTCACGGAAAGCCTGAAGCTCCTTCTGCTGCTTTCTCTGCGGACGGATCATAAAGAACCACATCACTACGAAAATAAGGGCCATCATAACCCACATCATCGCTCCACCGCCCTGTGCAGGCTGAGCCGCCTGTAAAATTGTAAACATATTCATTTCTATTTAATTATTGATTTATCATTCACTTTAAAGAAGGCCTTTGCCTTCCTTGCTGATCTGTCCTTCATTCGCAAGCTGCTGGACGAGCTTGTCAAGAAGTCCGTTAACGAACGAACGGCTCTTAGGAGTTCCGTAGAACTTGGAGATCTCCACATATTCGTTCATAGTCACCTTCACCGGAATAGTAGGGAAAGTAACAGCCTCTGCAAGTCCCATAGCGATCAATACGACATCAGTCGAGAAAAGACGCTCCTTCTCCCAGCCTGTAACAGCCTCAGCAACCATAGCTGAATATTTCTCATAACCTGCGAAAGATGCCTGAAGAAGCTTTCTTACAAAGAACTTATCACTCTCCACGCCATCACCTTTGAGCATTTCGCTCTGATACAATGGAATAAGGCTCCAGTTCTCACCCTTTGCAAGATTCTTCAAGGTCTTGCAGCACCAGGTCAGCGAATAGGCCAGATCATCATTCCAATAAAGCGACTTGTCCTCAAGAAGTTTCTCTAATTCTTCGCAATCAACGAATTCCTCCTCATAAATCCTCGTAAAGAGCTTGCAGTCTTCAGCAAGTGACCTCTGCTCAGAAGCCATATATTCGGCATAATAATCCTTTGAAGCAACAGATGTCATAACCTTCTTGAGTAGAAGATCATACTGGCTCCAGTCGAATTTCTTCTTCTTGAAAACCTTCTGGAAATCCTGATCCGCATCAAGAAGTGCAGCAAGCGCGTTCTCAGCGAATTTCATATTAGGATTCTTCTCCTCCTCGGTAGGATTGAACTTCGCTTTTGCAGCCTCGATCCTGTCTCTTGCTATCTTTGTCAGAGGAGAAACGATACCGAGCATATATATATATAGGTCTCTGGTCGCTTCGCAAGACATTTCCAGCTGTGATTCAGCCTGTGAAATAGACATATTGCCAGCAAGAACGCCACTGTAGAGCACCTTAAAGGCCTTGATCCTCAAAATTCTTCTGTTAAGCATATTTTTATTCAATATTTTAGGCAAATATACATCCATTTTCAGAAAAAACCTTATCTTTGTAGAGATTTACTTAAAAAAGATTTGTTATGTATAGTGAGGATTACGATGGAGCAAATGCTCAGGAGCGTTCAGGTGAGGACATTTACTCAAAACCTGTAAGAGCTGGAAAGCGTACATACTTCTTTGACGTCAAGGCTACAAAAGGCAACGATTATTATCTGACGATCACAGAAAGCAAGCGCAAGGTAGATAATAACGGTCATTTTGCATACGACAAGCACAAGATTTTCCTTTATAAGGAGGACTTCGAAAAGTTCACCGAAGGTCTTGAGGAAGTGATCAAGTATATCAAGTCTAACTGCCTGAAGGACAATGGTTCTGACGAGCAGTTCACAGATGTGGAATTCGAAGAACTTTAAACGATACTGGGACAGCTGAAATTCAGCTGTCCTTTTTTATTGGTTCAATGATAAGTTAGAGATTTTTTGATTAAATTTGGCAAATAAACTCACTATAAATGAAGAATTACGGATTCATACGTACAGCTGCGGCTGTACCAGCAGTAAGAGTCGCCGATGTGACATACAATGTGACGGAGATATGCCGTCTCCTGGGCGAAGCTTTCGAAAAGGAAGTTTCGCTTGTCGCCTTTCCAGAGCTGTCGCTTACAGGATATTCCTGCGGAGATCTTTTCGGACAGAGCCTGCTTATAAAGGGAGCCGAAGATGGCGTTAAAAAGATCGTGGAATTCAGTCGTGGAAAGGCATTGACCATAGTGGTCGGAGCACCGGTTTCATACAGATGCCGTCTGTACAGCTGCGCAGTGGTAATCAGAAACGGAAATATAAAGGGCATTGTACCAAAGACTTATATCACAGCAGAAGAAGGCCGCAACTTTGCATCTGGAGCAGATTTTCTATCTACAGACGTGAGGAATGACGGAGCAATACGCTATGCTGGACAAAAGTGCAATATATCTCCCAACCGGATCTTCGGACTGGGAAATTCCACATTTGCGATCGAACTCGGCAATGACATCTGGGCTCCAATTCCCCCTTCAGCATATCACGTACTTCAGGGTGCACATTTCATCGTGAATCTGTCTGCGGACAGGGAAATCCTGATGAGAGAGCAGTACAGAACAGCGCTTCTGAGAGAGCATACGGCAAAAAATATTTGCGGCTATGTTTACGCTTCTGCGGGCTTTGGTGAATCGACCAGAGACAATGTCTATGCCGGATATGCAGCCATCTGGGAAAACGGATGTATGCTGGCCCAGAACGAAAGATATCAGACTTCCTCTTCAATGATAATCTCAGATATCGATATAGAACGAATCGAAAAGCTCCGCAAGGAATCCGCACTATTCTGTGCAATATCACCTGACGGCACTAATGCAGCCTCATATTACAGACTTTATGACAGAAGAAGCCTTGGAGAGACAGCCGAAACCGATTTTGAGAAAAAACTCTACAGACATATCGAGCCGCATCCTTTTGTTCCTGCTCAGGATCTGGACTACAGATGCAGGGAAATAATTGAGATCCAGGTAGCCGGACTCATAAAGAGATTGAGCCATATCAATTGTCAGACAGCAGTAATCGGCATCTCAGGAGGTCTTGACAGCACATTGGCACTGATAGTGACGACATTGGCCTTCGACAGACTCGGATGGTCACACGAGAGGATCGTGACCGTGACAATGCCGGGATTCGGCACGACTTCCCGCACTAAGAACAATGCAACAGACCTGATGGAAGCTCTCGGCACGAATATGCGCGAGATCTCCATAGCAGCGGCCTGCGAACAGCATTTCAAGGACATTTCACACGACTCTTCGGTTCGTGACGCAACATATGAAAACTCACAGGCCCGCGAAAGGACGCAGATACTTATGGACATCGCCAATCAGACAGGAGGCCTAGTCGTCGGAACGGGAGACCTTTCGGAACTCGCCCTTGGCTGGTGTACATACAACGGCGACCATATGTCGATGTATGGAGTGAATGGCGGAGTACCTAAGACATTGGTACAAAGCCTTGTAAGATGGGCAGCAGAGAACAGGTTCGAAGGTATGGCCGGCAAGGATGGAAGAAGCATAAAGGACATCCTTCTGGACATAGTGGACACTCCTATCAGTCCTGAACTTCTTCCAGCTAATGAAAACGATGAAATCCAGCAGGTTACCGAAGATCTCGTAGGACCATACGAACTTCACGACTTCTTCATTTATAATTTCATCCGCTGCGGATACAGCCCGGACAAGATTTTCTTCCTCGCACGAAAAGCCTTTAATTCTGAAGAGCAAGGCAAAACAGGAATATCTTCATACGACGACGAAACCATCCTCAAGTGGCTCAGGATTTTCGTGCGCCGCTTCTTCAACCAGCAGTTCAAACGCTCCTGTATGCCGGACGGCCCTAAGGTCGGCTCTGTCGGTCTCTCCCCTCGCGGAGACTGGGATATGCCATCCGATGCCTGGAGTACTCTATTCGCCTCTGACATAAATCCATAGACCGGACATAGCACAGGTAAAAGCACAAAAAAGGCCGTTTCCATTCTTTCGACACGTAAAATCAGGTTCGAAAGCACAGAAACGGCCTTTTTTGTGCTCTAATCGACAATCTATAATGACTCGATGATTCTCGTAAAGAGGACGGTCATCTTGTCGGCGGCAGCATTGGCTGCTACAACGACATCATCGGCATCGTTCACATAGTCCTCGGCATAATCGTCGTGAGCCTCATTTGTGATTACCGACATACCGAAAACAGGGATATCGGAATGGCGTGCCACGATAACTTCAGGAATTGTGGACATTCCTACGGCATCTGCACCGATAAGACGGAAATATTTATACTCTGCCGGAGTTTCGTATGAAGGACCTGTACCGGCAAAATACACACCGCTCTTGAGTTCGTAACCGAGTCCGGCAGCCAGCTCGAATGCTCTCATTCTCAGATTCTTGTCATATGGACGGGTCATATCCGGAAAACGCGGTCCGAATTCTTCCATATTAGGTCCCACCAGAGGATTAGGAAGATGATTGATATGGTCTGTTATCACCATCAGATCACCGACCTTGAAATCATAGTTGACTCCTCCAGCTGCATTTGAAACAAAAAGATACTGGATGCCGAGAACTTTCATAACCCTTATCGGAAGGGTCACTAATTCCATCGGATAGCCTTCATAGTAATGGAAACGCCCCTGCATTGCCACTACAAACTTGCCACCAAGTTCACCAGCAATGAAATTGCCCTTATGACCTACAGCCGTAGAAACCGGAAAGCCCGGAATTTCCTTATATGGAATCACTGTCGGATTCTCTATCTTATCTGCAAGTTTTCCAAGCCCGCTGCCAAGAACAATACCGGCAAATGGTTTTCTTCCGTCCAGCTTCGCCGCAATATACTCAGCGGCTATCATAATCTTTTCTACTCTTGGATCCATAGTATTAGTATTGTTTTGAGATTCTCCCCTATAATCACGCATAGCCATTATGATAACGAAGAATCTATTAAAGAATTTTTGTAAGAACCCTGCGGGCATCAGAGAGAATCTGTTCTTCTCCAGGCACTACACGGTCACGCATAATGAATTTTCCATCACAAATGACGGACTCCACACAGTCAGAATGTGCAGAATAAATAAAGTTTGCCAGGAATTTTGCAGGAGAAAGGAACTGATAGCCGGTCACATCTATGATAAGCAAATCGGCCAATGCTCCGACTTCGATCCTGCCGGCATTGATACCCAGTGCTTTGGCGCCATTGACACCTGCCATTGCAGAAAGCTCATCCAGTGGCATCGCAGTAGGATCGTCACGCCAGGCCTTCTGCACGATTGCAGCAGTCTTCATTGCCTCCAGAAGATCGAGATTATTGGAAGAACCGCAGCCATCCGTACCTATGCAGACATTGGCACCTGCTTCTTTCAATTCATTGTATCGGAAACGATATCCGGAAGCAAGCTTAAGATTCGAATTGATATTATGCACGCAGGTCACTCCCCTTTCTCCTAATATCTTCACATCATTGTCAGACAACCATAATGTATGAGCGGCAATCACATCCGGTCCGAGAACTCCGAGTGAATCGAGATACTCCACTGGAGACATACCATTGTGTTCTCTCATACAGTCTTCTACTTCCTTTCTGGTCTCGGAGATATGGATATGGATCTTCAGACCGCGTTCTCTGGCGAAATCCACTGCCCAGAGCATCATAGGCTCCCTTACAGAGTAAATCGCGTGAATGGATATGAGAAGCTGTGCCTTCGGATCCCATTCCTTGGTCATTTCATACATCTGGAGGCACTGGTCTTTCTGACGTTCCGATTCCTCCGGATCATTTTTATCAAGCACTACATATGATAAAGCCGGCCTCATTCCCAGCTCCATCGCTGCCTTATAAGCCATCGGCATATGCCAGTACTGGTCATTGAATGTAGTGGTACCTGTCTTTAACATTTCCAGACAGGCCGCCTTGGTGGCACAGTATACATACTCGTCGTCAATATGTTCCTCCACCTGCCAGATTCTGTCAAGCCATTCGTGGAATGCCATATCTTCTCCGATTCCCTTCATAAGAGCCATTCCAGCGTGAGTATGCATATTGATGAAACCTGGAAATACTGCCTTGCCGGTACAATCCACGACTTCGGCATCCCCATATACAACGGACTGATTATCAGACCGAACGACCTGTGCTATCAGATTTCCTTCTATAAGAATATCTGACGCAACTCCCTCTGACAGAATATTTTTCAATAAAATCTTCCCCATACGACACATCTCGTTTAAAGTTTTCAAAGTTATATAATTTTTCTTACAAATGTATGCCCAATATGCTACTTTTCATTTTTTTCAAACATTATTTGAAAATCAGACAAAAAAGCATTACTTTTACTTCGATTTTGACACCAAAAATCAAGATTTAAAAAACAAGTTGAACCAAAACACTTAAAACTATATAATAATGGCATTTAAAGGAGCAATCGAAGTGGATACACAGAAATGCAAAGGATGCGGAGTATGTGTAGAGAATTGTCCGACCAAGAGCATTGAGCTCGCAAAACTGGTCAACAATAAAGGTTATCATTATGCCGAGATGGTCGGTGACGCTTGCGTAGGATGTTCAAACTGCGCTATCGTATGCCCTGACTCGGTTATTACTGTTTACAGAGTTAAAATCTAATTGATATGGCAGAGAAAATTCTGATGAAAGGAAACGAGGCGATTGCCATATCGGCAATACGCAACGGTGCGGACGGATATTTCGGATATCCTATCACTCCGCAGTCTGAAGTAATGGAAACCCTTATGAAGGAGAGACCTTGGCTCACCACAGGTATGGTGGTTCTTCAGGCAGAAAGTGAGACTTCATCCATCAATATGGTATACGGCGGTGCCTGCTGCGGAAAGAAGGTGATGACATCTTCAAGCTCTCCGGGAATCAGCCTTATGTGCGAAGGACTCAGCTATCTTGCAGGTGCAGAGCTTCCTTGCGTAGTGGTAAACTGCCAGCGCGGTGGTCCAGGACTTGGAACCATCCAGCCAAGCCAGAGTGACTACAACCAGTGCGTCAAGGGTGGCGGACACGGTGACTACAATGCCATAGTACTTGCTCCGGCATCAGCACAGGATATGTACGACTTCGTAGACTGGGGATTCGACCTTGCATTCAAGTACCGCACTCCAGTAATCATCCTTGCTGACGGTATTGTCGGACAGATGATGGAAAAGGTCGAACTTCGTCCTGAGAAGCCTCGTATGACTAAGGAAGAACTCATCAAGGTGGCACCTTGGGCTACATACGGCAAGCCTGCCGACAGGCCATACAACGTGATCACATCCCTTGCCCTTGAGTCTGACGTGCAGGAGAGATTCAACCAGAAGCTCGCTGCAAAATACGAAGTCATCAAGGAAAATGAAGTGAAGTACGAGGAATATCAGACTGAGGATGCAGAATATCTGTTCGTAGCATTCGGCTGCTCGGCACGTATCTGTGAGGCTGTCGTGGATCAGCTCCGCGAAGAAGGCATCAAGGCGGGTCTCCTCAGACCGGTAACCCTCTTCCCATTCCCTTCAAAGAGGATCCAGGAGCTTTCAGGCCAGGTAAAGAGTATGATGAGCATCGAGCTCAATCTTGGCCAGATGGTGGATGACGTGAAACTCGCAGTCAACGGAGCCGTCCCTGTAGGTTTCTACGGAAGACAGGGAGGTATCATCTACACTCCTGACGAAATCGCAGAGGCGTTCAAGAAGTTCAACAATCTGAAATAAGGAAATACAATGAATATAGAAGATATCAAGAAACCCGAGAACATCGTCTACAAGAAGACTCCGATTCTCACAGACAATGTAATGCACTATTGCCCGGGATGTTCTCACGGTACAGTTCATAAGCTCGTAGCTGAAGTCATCGAAGAGATGGGCATCCAGGAGGAGACCATCGCTGTCAGCCCCGTAGGCTGTTCCGTATTTGCATATAATTATCTCAACGTAGACTGGCAGCAGGCTGCTCACGGACGTGCCCCTGCTCTTGCAACAGCCACAAAGCGTCTCAATCCTGAGAAATATGTATTCACATACCAGGGAGACGGTGACCTTGCTTCAATCGGTACAGCTGAGATCATCCACGCCTGCAGCCGTGGCGAAAACATCGTAGTGATCTTCATCAACAACGGTATCTACGGAATGACCGGAGGTCAGATGGCTCCGACCACTCTCCTCGGAATGAAGACCGCAACCACACCTTACGGCCGTGATGCCAAGCTCAATGGTTTCCCTCTCGTGCTTGCTCCAATGATCGCTCAGCTCGACGGAACAGCGTTCATCACCAGACAGTCAGTTCATACAGCCCCTGCTGCCCGCAAGGCCAAGGCTGCTATCAGAAAGGCATTCGAGTACAGCCAGAAGGGCATCGGTCTTTCATTTGTAGAGATCGTGGCTACCTGCAACTCAGGATGGAAGATGAGTCCTGTAGCAGCTAATAAGTGGATGGTGGAAAATATGTTCCCTAAGTATCCTCTCGGAGACATCAAGGACGTTTTGAAACAGGAGTAATTAACTGATAATTAGAACAATAGATATGAAAGAAGAAATCATCATCGCTGGATTCGGCGGACAGGGAGTCCTCTCGATGGGAAAGATCCTTGCATACTGTGCCATTATGCAGGATATGGAAGTGACCTGGATGCCGTCGTATGGTCCTGAGATGCGCGGTGGTACAGCCAATGTGAGCGTAATCCTCAGTGACAAGAAGATCAGCTCACCTATCGTGACAAAATTCGATACAGTGATTGCACTCAACCAGCAGTCCCTCGACAAGTTCGAGAGCGCAGTAAAGCCGGGAGGACTTCTCATCTACGACCCTAACGGCATCGTTACACCTCCGACAAGAACAGATATATCAATCTGCAAGATCGACGCTATCAACGTAGCGGCAAAGGTTGGAAACTCGAAGGTATACAATATGGCCGTAATGGGAGCATTCCTTAAGATGAAGCCTATCGTCAAGTCTGAGAACATCGACAAGGGACTTGCAAAGTGCATCCCTGCAAGATACGCAGACCTTATTTCACTCAACAAGGCCGCTATCGAGGAAGGTATGAATGCGGTGGAAGTGATCCGATAATCTGCTCTACATAGATAAACTGCTTTGATTTCGTCAATTTATTTTGAGAAATCAAAGCAGTTTGCTATTTTTGCATTGTAGGTTGAATTTATATAAAATGCTGGAAACTGTAAAAGAAAGAATCAAGCAGCTGATTGCTGCATATGAGACGGAAAAGATGGAGCGGACCAGGCTTCAGTCCGAGCTTGAACAGGCCAGAGCAGAAAATGAGACCTATAGAAAGCAGATTATAGAGTTAGAGAGACAAATCGATAACCAGAAGCTGACTGAAGCCTTTATGGCAGGCGGTGCCGATACAGCCGCAGCCAAGAAGAAGATCGACAGTCTGATGAAGGAAATTGACAGATGCATAAAACTGATGGAGGGATGATATGGCACAGGATATCACAATAAAACTTGCTGACAAATCATATCCTTTTACCGCAGTTTCACCGGAGCAGGAACAGCTGATAAGAAGGGCTGCCGCAGAAGTGAACAGAAGAATCAGGGAATATCAGTCCAAGAATCCGGAAGGATATATGGTGGACTTTATGTCATTTGCAGCTTTGAATCTATGTATGTCATTGATTACATTAGCTGATCAGATGAACACAAGGAATTCTGAGGAAATGATGCTTGTCAAGGAGCTGGACGGTTATCTGAAGAATATTGATAAAAACAGCCGTTAGTTATATTTTTGCTGAAATCAACAGTATTGATGTAACCGGGCGTACTCGGATGGCAATGACGGACCTATGTGACCCTATGGGGATTCCGCGCAAGCGGGACGGAGGATTTCAGAACCAATAATCCGGAGCCCAAATCTTATTTTGACAAGATTTTCTGTCAAACATACTAACGGCTTTTATTATAAACTGACCAATCTGCTTAATAGTGGATTGGTCATTTTTATGGCCTTAAGTGAAACAACTAAAACCAATTATATTATATGGAGATACTATTTTACATTTTGTCTGCAGTCCTGGGAGCAATAGTGGCACTAGGCACATACATATTTGTCCGTAAGATACTTCTTAAGGGACAGAAGGATGAGATCATCCAGAAGGCAGAGCTTGAGGCAGAAAGCATAAAGAAGGAGAAGATTTTTCAGGCAAAGGAGAAATTCCTCCAGCTCAAGAGCGAGCACGAGCAGTACATCAACGAAAAGAACAAGCACATCAGCGAGGTGGAAAGCCGTCTGAAACAGAAGGAAAACTCTCTTAATCAGCAGAATGCAGAACTTGGACGCAAGAACAAGGAAGCAGAAGCCATCAGACAGAATCTTAAGGCCCAGGTGGAAATCGCGACAAAGAAGACAGAAGAGTATGAGAATCTTCGTCAGGAAGCACTCAGACAGATCGAGGAAATAGCAGGTCTGACAGCAACAGAAGCGAAGAACCAGCTGATGGAAAGTATGAAGGCTGAGGCAAGAACTCAGGCACAGTCATATATCAACGATGTAATGGATGAGGCACGTCTGACTGCAAGCAAGGAGGCTAAACGCATTGTCATCAACACAATACAGCGTACAGCTTCTGAAACTGCAATCGAGAATGCCGTTACTGTCTTCCACATCGAAAGCGATGAAATCAAGGGTAGGATCATCGGACGTGAAGGACGTAATATCCGCGCACTTGAGGCTGCTACAGGAGTGGAAATCGTCGTAGATGACACACCTGAGGCAATCCTTCTTTCAGCATTCGATCCGGTAAGAAGAGAAGTTGCACGTCTTGCACTCCATCAGCTCGTGATCGACGGCCGTATCCACCCAGCCCGCATCGAGGAAGTGGTGGCAAAGGTACAGAAGCAGCTTGAAGATGAGATAATGGAGACAGGTAAGAGAACCTGTATCGACCTCGGTATCCACGGAATGCATATCGAACTCGTGAAACTCATCGGACGAATGAAGTACCGTTCATCATACGGACAGAACCTTCTCCAGCACGCCCGTGAGGTAGCAAACATCTGTGCTACAATGGCTTCCGAGCTTGGACTAAACCCTAAGATCGCCAAGAGAGCCGGACTTCTCCACGACATCGGTAAGGTTTCAGATGAGGATCCAGAACTTCCACACGCTATTCTCGGTATGAAGCTGGCCGAGAAATACAAGGAAAAGCCAGAAGTCTGCAACGCTATAGGATCTCACCACGAAGAAGTGGAAATGACAAGCATAATCTCCCCTCTTGTACTCGTAGGAGACGCCATTTCCGGAGCACGTCCTGGTGCACGCCGTGAGGTGATCGAGTCATATATCAAGAGACTCAAGGATATGGAGAACATAGCTAAGTCACACAACGGTGTAACCAAGACCTATGCTATCCAGGCAGGTCGCGAACTTCGCGTGATCGTGGGAGCAGATCAGGTTACAGACCAGGAGGCCGAGGCAATGTCAGCTGATATTGCACGTCAGATCCAGGAGGAAATGGTATATCCGGGACAGGTGAAGATTACCGTGATCCGTGAGACCAGATCAGTGGCATTTGCAAAATAAACCTTACACTTTAAATATAATGAAAAAGATTATGACAATGTTTGCAGCCATCCTCGTATGCGCTGCAGCTTTTGCCCAGGGCCAGCTAGTTACCTGGTCGTCTCACGTAGAGAAAGCAGAAGGTGATGTCTATAAGGTGATCTTCACAGGAAAGGTCGCTGATGGCTATCACACCTACACTCTCACAGATGAATTCTCTGCTACTGAGGTTATGGACGCTGCCGTTGAAGGCGGAGAACTTGTTGGAGGTCCATACGAAATCAGCACACCGGTAGAAGAGACAGACGAATATGGAGATCTGGCTAAGCACTATTACAATAAAATCATCATTGCTCAGGATGTGAAAGTCAATGGTGGAAGCGCTAAATACAGCGGTACCATCTTCACCAATGCTTGCACAGGAGGAGCCTGCAAGGCAGAATATTATGATTTCGAGGTAAAAATTGGAGATAATGCAGCAGCTGCTCCGGCAGATACAATCGAAACTGCCACAGAGAGCAAGGAGCCTGTACAGAAGACAGCATTCCCTTGGGGTCTGATTCTTCAGGCTATCCTCTGGGGATTCGCTATGCTCCTTACTCCTTGTGTATTCCCTATGGTACCAATGACTGTATCATTCTTCCTCAAAGGTTCAGAATCAGTTGCACAGGGACGTTTCAAGGCAGGAATGTACGGACTGTTCATCGTACTCCTTTACACACTTCCTATCGCACTCCTCATCGTGATCACACGTATCATCGGAGGAGAATCCGTAACAGCTGACATCTTCAACTGGATCGCAACACACTGGCTCCCTAACATCTTGTTCTTCATCATCTTTATGGTGTTTGCAGCATCATTCTTCGGAGCATTCGAGATCACTCTCCCACAGTCTCTCGTAAACAAGAGCGACAAGGGATCAGACAAGAAGGGACTTGCAGGTGTATTCTTTATGGCGCTTACACTCGTGCTTGTATCATTCTCTTGTACAGGTCCGATCGTAGGAAACGTGCTCATCCAGGCGACATCAAGCAACGGTGCCTGGTGGATTCCGATCGTAACAATGCTTGCGTTCTCAATAGCATTCGCACTTCCATTCACCCTCCTGGCATTCTTCCCTTCACTTCTGAAGGATCTCAAGAAGAGCGGCGGCGGATGGCTCAATACTGTGAAGGTCGTTATGGGATTCATCGAAGTTGCACTCGGATTCAAATTCCTGAGTATGGCAGACCAGACATATCACTGGGGTATCCTCGACAGAGAGGTTTATCTTGCTATCTGGATCGTAGTATTTGCTCTTCTGGGATTCTATCTTCTTGGCAAGCTCAAATTTGCACACGACGATGATGTTCCGCACGTTTCAGTCCCAAGACTAAGCCTCGCAATTGTAGTATTCTCATTCGTAGTATATATGATTCCGGGAATGTGGGGTGCACCGCTTGACATCCTTTCAGGATACCTTCCTCCTATGTCAAGTCACGACTTCGTCCTTACTCCAGGCAGCACATCACATACTATTGTTACAGATGCACCTGCAAAGACCGCTGAAAAGAAGTATGACTTCCTGCATCTTCCACACAATCTCGAAGGCTATTTCGACCTTGAGGATGCATTGGCAGTGGCAAAAGAAGCAGGTAAGCCAGTTTTCGTGGATGTGACCGGACACGCTTGCGTAAACTGCCGCGAGATGGAGCAGAGAGTATGGAGCGATCCGGCTGCACTCGATATCCTCCGCAACGATTACATCATCTGCGCACTCTACGTAGATGACAAGCATAAGCTCCCTGAAGAGGATTGGGTAACTGATGCTGAAAGCGGAAAGGTTTACAAGGACCTCGGACGAGTAAACTCATATATCGCACGTGAGAGATTCAATGTAAATGCTCAGCCAAATTACATTCTCCTCTCCCCTGACGGAGAAATCCTCGTTCCGACACACAGCTATGACCTGTCGGTCGAGAATTTCATCAACTTCCTCAAGAGCGGAACAGAGACTTACAAGTCAAAATAAAAACTAAAGGCTGCCGTCACAATGGCAGCCTTTACTATTATCCTTCTACTCAGACTGTCTTATATTATTCAAAAAACGGTTGTAATGGTAGAGGTTACACAGGAGATTCTTTTCTGGCTGAATATATTTCTCCTTCATCTTGCCATCCGGGGATTTCAAATAGAAGAAAGACAAGAAACTTCCTCGTTTGTGCCACCTTATCGAATCATATTTGACTACATATACTTTCTTATTGTGATCCACCTTGGTTGTCTTGTCAGACTCAACAAAATCCTTATGACATTGGAAATAGTCATTCACGGACATATCCACATTTATCAGATAAAAGAAAGATGGTTTGCCTCCTTCATATACATCACGTCCAAAACCAAGAAATCTGATCGAAACGTCATAGCGTGAAAGTGAGTCTGCTGATATCTTCATAGCGTCTGGCAAAGCATTCAGCATAAAATCTTCAAACGGCACCTTTATCGGTCCAGATGACAGAGAACGGTCTGGATTCTTTTTTAGAAGCATAGGTTTTGCAACTCCGGATGTAATCATATTCTTGGATATTGTACTGCTGTTGCCTCTATGAGGAAAAAGAGTGTAGCCGTTATTCAGAACAATCATACCTATCATTCCAAGATGATTTGAAAATACAGAGGACTCAAGGGTAGACAACTTATCACGATACTCGAAAAGCTTACGAAGAGAGATTTGATCAGCAATCTTGAAATCCACAGCCCTGTTCGTCAGCATATGGGAAATATAGTTGCTTCTGGACGTCTTGATGACCAGATGATTATCTTTTATCTCATAGCCGTCAAGGCGCAATGTGTCCCAATTGTTGAAATTACTGTTCTCGTGTGCTTTCAGAATTTCCAGAGAGTTTTCCCTGACAAACTGATTCAACTCGAATTTCTTCTCTGGATCATCTTTTATTTCAGCAGAAAACTCATCTGTAAAAGAAGATACGTCAAGACAGCAATCATAATAGACCTGACATATATCGTCACCAAGTTTGAACTGATGATGATATCCGGCTTCTGCCTCTCCTTCCTGGCCTTCCGGTAGAGATCCGTACAGCTTTTCCATAAAGGAGTCATCATAATTAACCTTCTGCTTATCTTCAAAAGACTGAAGCAACATTCTGCTCAGATAGACGAATATAGCACTTATAAGAAAGGCTGCAACAGTCGCAAGCAGATCCGGCCAGAATGAAAAGCCTCCTCTTTTACATATGAAAATCAAACAAAGAAGTATAAAGAAGTACGCCAAGTGAATAAGGAGACCTTTTCTGGTCTCATTTCCAAAAAGAAGTTCATATAAACTCCGCAGGGACTTCTGAGTGATATTATGCCATAATTCTTTGATCCTGGTAATCATAAGCTTCGTATAATTTTCTGTGTATCAGCAAATTAGTAGCCCAGTTTGTAGAAGACTGAGGATAATTCGCAAAATAGTTGAAATAATGTCTGGGGAGACGTGGCATTCCGTCATCTTTAAACACAAGCACTCCATCACAAATGACAGATTGTGCCGTATGGTCGATTACATATTCGTGTCCATCGGCCTCTATAAAGGTGACTTTATGATTTTCTTCCACATCCCATCGCATATCCATCTCTATATTAGTTCTATCGGAATACATAAGACAAATGGCACGGTATGGAAGACCGGAGCTATCATCCATTGCAAATGACAGAGACTTCGGCTGAAATGATTCCAGATCAACTAATTTTGTCAGAAGGGAAAGGGCGTTTACTCCACTGTCAAGCCAACAACCGAATTTATTATGAAATTCCGGTCTTATACGACCACCTCTGTCAGCATAAGGATCCTTTATGGAAATCCTTATTTTCTTCACATCCTTCAATGTGATATTCCGGGTAAACCAGATAACTTCACTACCGTGAAGCCAATGAAAAATGACCTCAAAGCGTCCATCAGCCTGCAGCAGGTCCGACACGATATCCGCCGTATGGGCTATTGGTTTCTCCACGATAGGACAAACACAGTTATCCAGACAATCCCTGATAATTTGAGCGTGAGTATCCGGCGGGGTCGCGATTATTGCCAATTCTACCTTCCTTTCTTTGAAAAGAGAAAGATAGTCGGATACGTATTCCTTATCATAATAGATATTCCTGGAAACAGCATCCGGATTGATATCACATACATATCTGCAGTCAATCCCCGGGCTAAAACGCAAACCGGCCTCGTACGACGCTGAAATCGTACCGAGACCGATTAATACTGCGGTTTTCTTATAGTGTTCTGATATCACACGATCTAGAACTTGAAGCTGTCCTTAAGAGCTGTGGTCTTGTTGAATACGAAGTGGTCTGGAGTTGTATCCGGATCCTTGAAGAAGTATCCGACACGTTCGAACTGAACTGCAATACCTGAGTTATCTTCGAGAAGAGCAGGTTCAGCATATCCCTTGCCGATCACGAGAGATTCAGGATTGAGGTAATTCTTATAGTCCTCACCCTCCGGAATCTGGCCCATCTGAGCCTCGGTGAAGAGCTTATCATAAAGTCTGAGTTCCACTTCCTTAGCGTGCTCGGTAGACACCCAATGGATAGTACCCTTTACCGAACGCCACTCACCAGCTCCTGGCTTGGATGTCGGATCATATGTACACTTGATCTCAACTATATTACCCTCGGAATCCTTAACAACCTCCTGGCACTTGATGATATATGTATATTTGAGACGAACCTCTCCATCCGGCTTGAGTCGGAAATACTTCTTAGGAGGCTCTTCCATAAAGTCGTTTCTTTCGATATAGACCTGACCGGTGAAAGGTACCTTGCGTGATGGTCCTTCAGGATCGGCAGGATTAAGAGGAGCATCGAACCACTCCACCTTACCTGGCTCCCAGTTAGTGATAGTAAGCTTCACAGGATCCTGAACCACCATATAACGGTTTGCACGCTCATTAAGGTCCTGACGCACGCACCACTCCATCAGCTGAAGGTCAATAAGCTGCTCACGCTTTGCCACACCCACCTTCTCTGCGAACATACGCATTGACTCAGGAGTGTAACCGCGACGACGGATACCGCAGATAGTCGGCATACGAGGGTCATCCCAGCCGCTTACGAAATTGTTCTTCACGAGCTCAAGGAGCTTACGCTTAGACATCACGGTGTATGTCAGATTAAGTCTTGCGAACTCATACTGATGTGAAGGGAATATGCCGAGCTTGTCGATGAACCAGTCGTAGAGAGGGCGATGAACATCGAACTCAAGGGTACAGATCGAGTGAGTGATATTCTCGATACTGTCTGACTGACCGTGCGCGTAGTCGTACATAGGATAGATGCACCACTTGTCACCTGTTCTATGATGATGAGCGTGGAGAATACGGTAAAGAAGCGGGTCACGGAAAAGCATATTAGGATGAGCCATATCGATCTTCGCACGAAGAACCTTCTCACCCTCTGCATACTTGCCGGCCTTCATTTCACGGAAAAGCTGAAGGTTTTCCTCGACGCTTCTGTTACGGTAAGGGCTCTCTGTACCAGGCACCTGCACTGTACCACGACCGGCACGGATTTCCTCCTGTGTCTGGTCATCTACATATGCAAGTCCCTTCTTGATGAGCTCCTCAGCCCACTCATAAAGCTGATCGAAATAGTCAGAAGCATAACGCTCGTTCTCCCACTCGAAGCCAAGCCACTTGATGTCTTCCTTGATTGAATCTACATACTCGGTATCTTCCTTTACAGGATTTGTATCGTCGAAGCGGAGATTGGTCTTTCCGCCATATTTCTTTGCAAGTCCGAAATTGATGCAGATACTCTTCGCGTGTCCGATGTGAAGATATCCGTTCGGTTCAGGCGGGAAGCGGGTCATCACAGATTCACACTTGCCGCTTGCGAGATCAGCCTCGATGATCTCTTCCAAAAAGTTGAGATTTCTGGTCTCAACACCTTCCTTGTTTACCTCTTCCATATCTATTGGTAATTTGAATTTTCAAATAATCGAGCAAATATACGGATTTTTCAGTATTTTTGCGCTCTCAAATAAGAAAAACAGCATTATGATAAAGTCAATGACAGGCTACGGCAAGGCCGAGGCACTTCTTGAAGCAGGCAAGATCACAGTAGAAGTCCGCTCCCTCAACGGTAAGACTGCGGATATCAGCATAAAGACATCGTTTCTCCCTAAGGACAAGGAAATGGCTGTGCGTCAGAAGATTGCAGCCGAACTCACAAGAGGAAACATCGATTTCTTCGTCACTTTCGAACCGAATGCGGCTGACAGCGCTAAGAAAATCAATATGGATCTGGCAATGGAATATTACCAGCAGATCAGCGAACTTGGCGGAAAGATCGGAGCAAACAATCTATGGAACCAGAATCCAAATGATCTTCTGGCTATGCTGCTGAGAATGCCTGAGGTTATGGATGCTAAGAAGCAGGATGTGATTACCGACGAAAACTGGCCGGTAGTGGAAGCCTGCATCGACGAGGCTCTGAGCAATATCAATGCATTCCGTTCTCAGGAAGGCGAAATACTTTACAAGGATGTGACAGACAAGGTCTATGCAATTCTTGATTACTCAAAGCAGATCGAGGAATTTGAAAAGGAGCGGGTAGAGGCTATCAGAGAAAAAATTTTGAGCCGCTTCGCTGAACTTAAGGCTGAGCCTGACCAGAGCCGTCTGGAGCAGGAGATGATATTCTACATCGAGAAGCTGGATATAAATGAAGAAAAGGTCCGTCTCCGCCAGCACTGCAACTATTTCCTCGACACCATCACAAACGAGCCTAATCCTGGTAAGAAGCTCGGATTCATCGCTCAGGAAATGGGCCGCGAGATCAACACCACCGGTTCAAAGGCCAATCACACCGAGATCCAGAAGATTGTAGTGAAGATGAAGGATGAACTGGAGAAGATCAAGGAGCAGAGTCTGAATATTTTATAATAAGAAAATCCGACCGGTCGGTCGGATTTTCTTATTAATGGTCGTGGTCGTGATCGTGGATGACGTCACGTGAGGTATCATTTGTCAGAAGTTTGCCCTGATACTCTCCGGTGAGAGTCTTGAGGAATGCAGTGATCTGATCCACCTCAGTCTCATTAAGTTCTACACCGCTCTGATATATTCCCATATCACGTACAGCCTCTTCGAGAGTCTCACGGGTACCGTCGTGATAATATGGCCAGGTGTGCTCGACATTGCGAAGTCCCGGAACCTTGAAACGATGACGGTCACGCTCGATCTGAGTTTCCTTGTAACGTCCGTTATCCTCGTGAGTAAGTTCCAGACCACGGTCAGCAAAATAATGACGGCGAAGTCCCATAAGTTCATATGACTGGCCTCCGAGATTAGGTCCTACGTGACAGGTTGCACAGTCATATTTCTTGAAGAGTTCATATCCGGTCAGTTCATCAGCAGTCAATGCTGAATCGTCGCCACGGAGCCACTTGTCGAAACGTGCATTCGGAGTTATGAGAGTACGCTCGAACTCCTCGATCGCATTGGTGATATTGGCCTCAGTGAGTCCGTCAGGATAAACAGCCTTGAAAGCCTTTGCAAAATCCTTGTCTGAGGCAAGCTTTGCAATGATCTGGTCGAATGACTCGGAAGCCATCTCCACAGGGTTCAGCGGCGGACCGGCAGCCTGATCAGCAAGAGTCTTGGCACGACCGTCCCAGAACTGAACGAAATTGTAAACTGCATTATAGACTGTAGGTGCATTCACACCACCAAGCTGGTCATTGACTCCGTGAGAATACTGATGATTATCCACACCTGCTGTCTCAAGAGCGTGACACGTAGCGCAGGAAACAGTATTGTCGACAGAAAGACGAGGATCGTGGAAAAGTGCGAAGCCGAGAGCTGCCTTTGCAGCATCAATATCAGTCGCTAGTTCCACAGGTCGTACAGGCTCAGCAGCACGGGACTCAGGAAGACCGTCTGAATACATAGCAATACGCTCGTTTCGGATCCAGTCAAGCACAATCTCTCTCTTTGCTGAGGTCAATGAACTTCCCCAATGAACCAGATAATACTTAGGCATAGGCATTCTGTCATCGAGAACTACCTTTTCGATCTTGGCAAGATCCACAGAAGAGAACTGACCATCCACTTTGAGGGCATCCATAAAAGGCTTCATATCATATGCACGATAGCCTGAATCAATATCAGCCATAACTATCTTTCCAGCTACCGGCAGCTTCGCATAGAAAGGAAGTTCCGGATCGTCCGAGTGACAGCTTAGACATCCGCCATCCTCAAAGATCTTGTAAACCTGCTCATACTGAGGGAGATCCGCAGAAGGAACCCTGTTCACAGCCCTATAGACCACGACCATAGCGGCTGCCGCCACAAGCAGCAGAACCGCACCCCATCTTACTAATTTCTTCATACTTATATTGAATAGTTAATCATTTATTCATCTGCGAAAGCATAAAACCGACCGTTTCGGTGCTTTCGATTGCGTATTTCACCGTCGAAAGCACGAGATTGGCCTTTTTTGTGCTTTCGATTGTTTATTTCATCGTCGAAAGCACGAGATTGGCCGTTTCTGTGCTTTCGACCGGGTCATCGGTTATATATATGTACACTGTCAGCTGCAGTAGGAAGATAATTGACACCCCACCAGCACATCTGCAGGCACAGGAAGCTGAATATCAGGAGCAGACACAATGTCTTACGTGAACATCTTCCCATCAGGCGCAGATGGATATACAACATATAGCTCAGCCAGGTGATCAGGGCCCAGGTTTCCTTAGGATCCCAGTTCCAGTAATGTCCCCAGGCTTCCTTAGCCCAGAGTGCACCGGAAAGCATACCGAAAGTCAGGAAAGCCATACCTATATATACTAATGTGTCTGCAGCAGACATCACATTGTTTTTTGAGGTGAAAAGACCTACCAAAGCAAGCAGGAAGGCGCAGCCGAGGAAGGAGTATGAAAACATATAGACCGTCACGTGCGGAATGAACCACGGACTCTGAAGCGCCGGCATCAATGTCTGGTCGTGAATCTCCGGACGAAGTATATTGATCAATATGAACACCGTAGCAAGCACTGTCGAGAATGACAGGATCCATCTGTAGCGCCAACGTAGATAGGTAAACAAGCCGGCGAACAGTGCAAAGAAGGAATACCACAGACGTGTCTCCCCCATTGTCCTGAGCGGAGGCCTTCCCAATTCAAGCCAGAGCAGCGCAATGAAGGAGCCAAGAACGAGCAAAGCCGAAGCAGCAAAGCTAATGGCCAGACCACGGCGTCTGCGATAGCAGATCGACGACTCTGACCAATGATCATTGGCACACATCGACACCACAGCACCGACTGCAGAAAGGAAAACGGCTGATGCGCCGAACCATATGAACATATCCCATCCCATAAGATCAATCCTCATCATTTCGTCTGCGCGGGCCACCCAAGAACAACAGGAAGGCACCCGCAAGCATCATTACCACTCCTGCCAACGCACCATATCTCCAAGGCTCATAAACGACTTGAAGTATACAGCTGCCACTATCATACATACTGTCGAAGCCGACCAGATACAGATCTTTTCCGAAACTTACATTATATGGTTCATTAACTTTCAGCACTACATTCTCCCCATTGACGAGCAGCTTGGCTTCGAACATCGAAGGGACTCCATTGGACCAGGTTTCTGTCTTGAATTCACTCAAGAGGATCTCGAACGGAAGCGATTCGGGAATTCCATCCATAGAAACAGCCTGTCTGACCGGTACATCCTGTATCGCCCTGACTCTGAGGACTTCAGTATCCGGAGCTCCCCAGAAAGCAGAAGATACAGCCAGAAGAATACCCACGTGATTCAGAAGAAAACGCCATCTGACAGCACCCAACCTTGCTCCTGTAGCTGTCTGTGCACGCCATCCGCGAAGAATGACAAACAGAAGCACAGTCTGTAAATAAAGCATAACAGCAGCAAACACCCAGCTCGATACAAGTTCCCTTTCCCCGGAAATACCCACGACGAGACTGAAGGCAAGGAAAAGCAGGATCGCAGAAACCGTGGCTCCACGGGAAAGCATAAATCCGACAAAGAGGGATTTCTTTCGGGTCTTCCATACAGATACCATCACCAATACCCATATAAGAGCGAGGATAAGATTCAGAGGAAAGGCCAGAAACGAAAAAGGGATATTGCCCGTCAGAATCTGAAGAGCAAGGGCGACAGCCAGAAATATTATAAGAATAACGTAAGGCATAGCCATTAAACTTTAGTCACAAAAATACGGATTTTTCGCGAATCCACAACATTTGGTCTGATTTTACCACAAATTTAATAAGCTATTAAATAAGATATTTGGCGGAAAGAATAAAAACATTAACTTTGTCTTGCTAAACCATAAAACCTTAATCGCAATGAGTCAAGAAATCATTCGAGAATTAGACGCACTGAACGTCACAATGAACGGTGGTTCCACCCTTCTGAATATTGTTCTTGCTTTAGTGATGTTCGGAGTAGCCCTCGGTATCAGACCAGCTACTTTTGTAGATATAATAAGGAATCCGAAATCCATAATTACAGGTATTGTCTGCCAGCTGGTACTGCTTCCGACATTGACACTTACGCTGATTATGGCTATGGGACAATGGGTATCGCCGATGATTGCACTTGGTATGATTCTGGTGGCATCCTGCCCAGGCGGAAATATTTCGAATTTCATCACATCACTTTCACGAGGCAATTCAGAACTGTCGGTTTCACTTACAGCATTCAATACTGCTGTCTGCGTATTCACCACACCTCTTAATTTTGCATTCTGGGGCAAGATGTACCTGAATTTTGCAGGAAACCATTATATCGGTGAACTTCCGGAACTTCACATCCCCCTCGGAGACATCTTCCAGAGCATATTCATCATTATGGGTATTCCTCTGGTACTAGGTATCCTCTGCGGACAGTATCTGCCTAAAGTGGCAAAGGTGCTTAGGAAACCATTGCAGTACCTTTCTATCATTGTCTTCATCGCAATGGTGATCATCATCTTTACAGGAAACCTTGATGTATTTATGAAATGCATCCGCTATATCTTCCTGGTGGTGCTCCTCCATAACCTTCTTGCACTTGGAATCGGATTCGGAAGCAGTACATTACTCAAGCTTCCATATAAGGACAGAAGGACAATTACTATCGAGACCGGTATCCAGAACTCCGGTCTGGGACTGGTTCTACTTCTGAACCCGAACATCTTCCCTGATACAGGAGCGTGGGCAAACAACGGTGGAATGCTCGTCATAACTGCCTGGTGGGGCGTATGGCATATAATTTCAGGCCTGACCCTTGCATTCCTCTGGAGATGGAAAGGAAGAAAAGAAGCAACAGATGAATAATATGGGAAGAAAACATATCTACGATAAAGATTTTCTTTACGATTCTCTCAGGCCTATCGTTGACTGGTGCGTAAAGCACAGCTACAGAAAGGTAGAAGTCAAGGGTAAGGAAAACATTCCATCTGACGGGGCTGTAATCATTGCTCCGAATCACTGCAATACATTGATGGATGCGCTCGTTGTCCTTTGTGCTTTCGATGACGAGAGCGTCTTTGGAGCAAGAGCCGATCTGTTCAAAAGACCATTCATTGCCAAACTGATGTATTTCGTCAGGATCCTTCCGATGATGCGCCAGAGAGATGGTCTGCGTAACGTATTGAAGAACAATGAGACTCAGGAAATCATCGTGGAAATCCTCGAAAACAAGGTGAGGTTCTGTATGTATCCTGAAGGAAAGCACAGGCCTGCACACTCGCTTCAGACACTCGGCAAAGGAACATTCAGGGCAGCACTTGCAGCCAACGCAAAGTTCGGTGATAAGATGCCCGTATATATTGTTCCGGCAGGTATCGAATATGGTGATTATTTCCGCTACCGCAGCACTTCCCTGCTGACATTCGGCGATCCTATCAATGTTACTGAATTCGTCAAGGAGCTGGATGTAGAAAATGATGTGCAGATGATCGAGCCTCTAAGAAAGGAACTTGCATCCAGGATTTCAGGCCTCATCACATACCTGAAGGATGACGAGAATCTGTATAATAAATGGGCTCTGACCAAGATGATAGCAGTTTCCGAAGGTCTGAATTACGGCAATTTCGGCACAAGTCTATATGATGGAATGCTCGAAAACAGAAACATCGTCAAAAGAATAGAAGATGCCTGCGAGAAGGATGATGCTCTGATGGAAAAGCTCCTGGACAAAGTCGAGGAATTCGAGAAGAAGAGAAAGAAAAAAGGAATGTCAATATATTCCTTCACAAAGAAGAATACCCCTCTAAGAGCCATAGGTAAAGCATTTGCATCACTGATCGGCCTGCCATATTATATATTCAGTGCGATAGTAGCTTCACCTATGTGGCTTACTTATTATCTGCTCAAGAGCAGGATCAGAGATAAGGCTTTCCATAATACCGTAGGATTCGGTGTGAAACTTGGCTTTGGACTGATCTTATATCCTATATATACTATCCTTGCATTCTGTCTGATGGAGTGGCCATACGCACTTGCTGCATTGATTCTGAGCATACCTTCATATAGTTTCTTCTTTGATTACAATGAAGGTATGAGAAGATTCGTTTCAGACATCAGGGTACTGAATGACAAGAAGATGAGAAGTTTCTATAAGGATATTGTAAAAACTTTCAAGAAATTGTAAAATCAAACCTTTATAATATGAAAAAGACACTCATTACCGCTATTGCAGCGCTCGCACTATGTGTACCTTCCTTCGCAGAAGATTCATCCGCTGCAGAAAACGAAGTGAAGGCCAAGAAGGAAAAGAAGAATGTTACATACAACGAAAATGGAGACATCATAAAGACCGGAACCAATTTCGGTCCCCTCCCGGTTGTCGCATTCGATGCTGACCGAGGTTTCCAGTTCGGAGCACTCCTGAATCTCTACAACTTCGGAAACGGAGATACTTATCCTAATCCTAAGTCCACCTGGTACTTTGAAGCATCGGCATACACCAAGGAAAGTGCAGTGAACAGCTATAAATTCATTGTGAACTACGACAACAAGACTCTTATCCCGGGAGTGAGAATGTCCATCTGTTCCGGATATTACAAGGACGCTGCTCTGGATTTCTACGGATTCAACGGATACGAGAGTATCTACAATATGAAAATGCTGGAGCCGACCTTCAATTTTGAGGACAACAAAGCCGGAGAGAAATTACTGAAGAAATTCGAAGAAAAAGGAAAACTGCCAAAAGGATTTTACCGTTTCGGACGCGACCTGGTGAAGGCAAAGGTAGACTTCACTGGAAAGATTCTGAAGAACTTCTACTGGGAGGCCGGCTACAACTTCTCTTGGATGAAGACTCAGTCCTTCAAGCCTGATGGATATAGCGTGCTGAACAATCCCGCAGATCCTTCAATGTATGTAGAAGGTGGCACAACCTTGTTTGACCTCTACAAAGCTTGGGGAATCATCTCTCCAGAGCAGGCGGACGGAGGAGTGATATCATCTATCCGCGCAGGTCTTATGTACGACAGCCGTAATGTAGAGAACAATCCGACAAAGGGTATCTGGGCAGAGGCACACGTCATTGCTGCACCTAAGTGGCTTGGCACTACAGATCCTCATTACAAATATTGCATCACAATGCGCCAGTATATTCCTATTGTACAGGACAAACTTACATTCGCATACAGAGCCGCTTATCAGGGCACATTCGGAAACAGCGCACCTTGGTATGCAATGCCGTTCTACACAAACGTAGGTCCTAAGGCCGACAATGACGGATTCGGAGGTTACCGCACAGTCAGAGGTCTGATGCTCAATCGAGTTCAGGGCCAGGACGTAGGATTCTACAATGCTGAACTCCGCTGGAGATTCATTGATTTCAAGCTTTGGAAGCAGAATATCGCATTCGCAATCAGCGGATTCACCGATGGAGCACACGTATTCAAAGGATACGATATGAAGAACAATACAGGCAAGTATCAGGAACTATATGAAAAGTTCGTGGATGTGAACAGAAAGGCAGACGGATTCCACGGATCGGCCGGTGCAGGTCTCCGTTTCATTATGAACCAGAACTTCATCGTAGCTTTCGAGTATGCACGCTGCTTCAACAAGCAGGACGGAAGCGGAGCATTCTATATCAATACCGGTTTCCTATTCTAGTATTGCTTTTCAAAAAATATTTTGATAAATTTGTGCTTTCGCGCTTCTGCGAAAGCACTTTTTATTTCTAACCTTTTTAATCAGTTAGTAGTATGGACCAGTTCACTCAAAACTATGTGGACGGATTTATGGCTGATCTCATTGCCAGAAATCCGGGAGAAAAAGAGTTTCATCAGGCAGTAAAGGAAGTCCTTGAAAGCGTTGCTCCATATATTGTCGAGCACCCTTACCTTATGGACCAGAAGATACTTGAAAGAATCGTTGAACCGGAAAGAATCATCATATTCCGCGTCCCTTGGCTGGACGACGAAGGCGAGGTACGAGTAAACAGAGGCTACCGAGTTCAGTGCAACAGTGCTATCGGTCCTTACAAAGGAGGCATCAGATTCCATCCGAGTGTGAACCTCAGTATTATGAAGTTCCTTGCATTCGAGCAGACATTCAAGAACAGTCTCACTACCCTGCCGATGGGAGCAGGAAAGGGAGGATCGGACTTCGATCCTAAAGGCAAATCCGATAATGAGGTGATGCGTTTCTGCCAGAGCTTTATGACTGAACTCCAGAAACATATCGGAGCTGACACCGACGTTCCTGCCGGAGACATCGGAGTAGGAGGACGAGAAATCGGCTATATGTTCGGTCAATACAAGAGACTGCGCGACGAGTTCACCGGCGTACTGACAGGCAAAGGACAGATGTGGGGCGGTAGCCCTCTCAGACCTGAAGCGACAGGCTACGGTACCTGCTACTTTGCGAGTGCAATGCTTGCAACACGCGGCGACAGCTACGAAGGAAAAACTGTGGCCATTTCCGGTTCGGGAAATGTAGCCCAGTTTGCAGCCCAGAAAGCTCTCCAGCTCGGAGCAAAAGTCTTGACAATGTCAGACTCAAACGGTTATATATATGATCCGGACGGAATCGATGCCGAAAAGCTCGCATATATTATGGAACTCAAGAATGTCTACAGAGGCCGCATCAGAGAATATGTCGAGAAATATCCGACAGCCCAATACCACGCAGGAGAGCGTCCTTGGAATGTAAAATGCGACATCGCGATGCCTTGCGCCACTCAGAACGAACTCAATGAAGAGCAGGCAAAGACATTGGTAGCAAATGGCTGCATCTGCGTAGCTGAAGGCGCAAATATGCCTTGTACACCAGAAGCAATCGAAGTGTTCCAGGCCGCAAAGCTTCTCTACTCACCAGGAAAGGCATCAAATGCCGGCGGAGTGGCGACGTCCGGCCTCGAGATGACACAGAACTCGATGAGACTAAGATGGACGCGTGAGGAAGTGGACGAGCACCTCAAGAGAATTATGACAGACATCCACGAAGCCTGCGTGAAATACGGAACCGAAGAAGACGGCTATGTGAACTACGTGAAGGGAGCGAATATCGCCGGATTCATCAAGGTAGCCGAGGCAATGATGGCACACGGTATTGTTTAGGATATAAAAAAATCGTAAATTAGCAGACTGTTTTGCCCTATTCCGGGCAATCAGTCTGCTTTTTATTTGACCATCAGACCTTTAAATATTATGCATATAGGAATCGCCGGAAATATCGGATGCGGAAAGACTACGCTCACAAGAATGCTGTCACAGCATTATGGATGGACTCCAAAATATGAGGCCGTCACTTATAATCCTTACCTGGAAGACTACTACAAGGACATCCAGAGGTGGTCTTATAATCTGGAAACCTATTTCCTTGCACAGAGATTCCAGGATCTGGTGGAAATCTCCAAGTCCGAAGATGTGATCATCCAGGACAGGACCATTATGGAAGGAGTGCATATCTTCGTTGCAAACAACAAAGCAATGGGAAATCTATCCGACCGGGATTTTGATACCTATATGCAGCTTTTCAACCTTATGATGTCTATGGTCAGAGAGCCTGATCTTCTCATCTACCTTAAATCATCGGTCCCTACCCTGGTGTCACAGATTCAGAAACGCGGACGCGACTACGAAAAGAGCATCAGCATCGAATACCTCAGCAACCTGAACGAAAGATACGACGAGTGGATTGCCGATTATAAAGGTAAAGTGCTTGTAATCGAGGCAGATGACCTCGACTTTGAGCACAGGCCTGAAGACTTTGCACATATCACCGACAAGATCGACGCACAGCTATACGGTCTCTTCTAGAAAGGAGCCAATAGTTTAACAATCAATAAGATACGAGTTCTACGTGCCGCACTAAGGGGAGCACGCAGAACTCGTATCTCACTAAGAATCAGCGTATTAAAATCTTCCTAGGTATTAGAATCCCGGAAGATCGAGGTAGAGAGTCGGAATTAGAAGGAGGAAACCCAGCAGGATCATTGTCAGGATGAACTTCCAGGCCCATCTGAACCACTTTTCATACGGAATTTTAGCCACTGACAGCACTGCCATAAGCACTCCCGAGCAAGGTGTTATCATATTCGTGAATCCGTCTCCGAACTGGAATGCCAGAACGGTAGCCTGGCGGGACACCCCGATAAGGTCTGAGAACGGAGCCATAATCGGCATTGTCACAGCGGCCTTGGCAGAAGCAGAAGGAATGAAGACATTGATGAATGTCTGGATTCCGTACATTGTTCCAAGCGCACCAGCACGACCCGTCCCTTCGAGAGCTGATGCCATTGCACCAAGCATCGTATCGATAACCTGCCCATCCTTCAATATGACGATTATACCGGCGGCAAAACCGATTATAAGGGCTGCTGAGAAAATGTCCTTTGCACCGGCAATGAATTCTTTGGCAATATCATCTGCGTTATAGCCGGCAGCAATACCGGAAGCGACCGCAAGTCCAAGAAAAAGCGCACATATTTCCTGAAGATACCAGCCATATCCCATCACACCCACTACCATAAACAATATGCAGAAGATCAACACATTAAGAATGAACATCCTGGATGACTTGAGCAGGGCAGGAATTGAAACGACGGCAAAAAGAGCGGTCAATACCCACATAAGCCAAGGTGTCTCGAACTTCGCCTGACCAAGGGAAATGACACAATCAGATGCATAATAAACAGAGAACAATATGAGAATGGTAGTAAGGATACCGAAGGTAATCCAGGCAGAGAGATCGCTCCCCTTGCCTGCAGTGGCTTCGACTTTCTGGTCTTCTTCTGTGGAAGTTTCAATCGGTTTTCTGATACGAGAAGAATACCAGAGAGTGAATGCTATTGCCGCTGTCATAAGGATGATCCAGCAGATGATCCTATACTCTATGCCGGAGAAAAGCGGCAGATCGGACATATCCTGAGCGATACCGATAGTGAAAGGGTTCAGCATCGCGCCGGCGAATCCCACGTGAGCTGCCACATAGACCATACATACGCCTGTAAACTCGTCATA